>CAZBGM010000114.1:0-3963 GCA_964491505.1 uncultured Methanomicrobiaceae archaeon
TGAAAAAGAAATGTACCTAACACCTCAGGAGGTGGCAGACGAGCTGAAAGTGGAGACGCGGACCGTTCATGCCTGGCTTCGTGAAGGTACGATGAATGGAGTGAAAATCGGTCGTCTGTGGCGAATTCCAGAATCTGAGATAACACGGGCACAGGACGGAACAGACAAAAGTTGTGAAATTCCTTTGAGTTCAAAGGATATTCCCTTCAATATGACAGACTATGATGACACTTTTGCCAACTACCGGATAGATGTTCCGGAATATTTTAACTTCGGATACGATGTCATTGACGAATGGGCACACAAAGACAGAAACAAACTTGCGATGATCTGGACAAACCAGGATGGTGACGAGAAGAAATACACATTCCGGGATCTTATGAAGTCCTCCAATCAGGCAGCAAATATTCTCCTCAAATATGGTATTAACAAGGGAGATCGTGTTATGCTGATGCTGCATCGCGTGCCTGAATGGTGGATATTTGTTATCGCTCTCATTAAACTAGGTGCTGTTATCTGTCCATCACCAACGCTTCTGACAGCAAAGGATCTTCAGTACCGTATCAACGACGGGAGGTTCAAGATGATCATTACTGACATTGAGAACTCTGAAAAGATTGAAGAGATCTGCGATGAATGTCCTTCACTTGCCTCCCGGATGGTAGTCGATGGTGAACGTGAAGGTTGGTCCAGTTTCCAGTATGAACTGCTCTACCCTGCACCGGTCTCCCATCACTCAGTAAGTATGCCGGCACGGACAAAAGCAACCGATCCAATGTTAGTCTATTTCACGTCAGGTACAACCGGCAAAGCAAAGATGGCACTTCATAATATGGGGTATCCGCTTGGACATAAAGTGACAGCTGAACTCTGGCAGGATGTAACAGAGAAAGATCTTCATTTTACCTATTCAGACACCGGATGGGCGAAGTGTGCATGGGGGAAAATTTTCGGTCAGTGGATTGCCGGATCCTGTCAGTTAATTTTTGATATCCGTGGACGATTCAAGGCAACTGAACTTCTCCCACTGATTGAAAAATATGAAGTCACCACGTTCTGCTGCCCTCCGACTGTCTACCGGATGTTAATTCTTGCCGACCTTTCACGGTTTGATTTTACTCAGCTTCGCCACTGCACCAGTGCCGGAGAACCACTCAATCCAGAAGTTATCAAAGTCTGGAAGGAAGGGACTGGTCTAACTATCTACGAGGGATACGGACAGACAGAAACCTGCTGTGCGATTGCTTCATTTACCTGCATAGAAAATAAGCCGGGCTCTATGGGAAAACCATCACCCGGATGGCATATTGAACTCCAGGATGATAAGGGAAAGAACGTTAAAAATTTCGAAGAGGGACGTATTGCCGTTTCATTAAAACCCCGTCCAGTCGGACTATTAGTTGAATATATTAATGACGATGAGGCAAACGCGAAATCGTTCCAGAATGGATTTTATTATACCGGAGATAAAGCATATCGGGATGATGATGGCTATTACTGGTTTGTAGGAAGAGATGACGATGTCATTAAAAGCTCTGGATATCGTATTGGTCCGTTTGAGGTAGAAAGTGCACTTCTCGAACATCCGGCAGTACAGGAATCAGCAGTAGTTGGTTCACCGGATCGTATCCGGGGCATGGTCGTTAAGGCATTCATCGTTCTTAACAGCGGTTTTGAACCATCTGATGCTTTAGTCAAAGAAATACAAAACTATGTCAAAAAAGCAACTGCACCATACAAATATCCCCGACTCATTGAATTTGTTGATGAACTTCCTAAGACAATAGGCGGGAAAATCAAACGAAAAGAACTCCGTGAACGTGAAGTCAGTATTGTAGACAAGGCTTCTTCCGAATAATCGAGAGCACCAGATAATATCCTTTTCTTTTTTTGTGGTGCACTTTATAATTAGTTTAAAGTATGATGCACCATAATGTGTAACTATGGTGCGTTATTCGATCACAATGGATGATGATCTTGCCAGTCAGATTGACAGGACTTCAGACCATGACGGTCTTTCACGTTCAGAATGGATCAGTAAAGCTTGTACCACGATCCTCCGGAACCCTACGCAGGATGGTTTTAATGTACTCAGGAATCTCCTCTCTCTGCGCGAACCACAGGACGAGTGTCAGCCAAATCTTGCAGACTATGACGGAACCTATGAATCTTTTTCTATAGATGTTCCTGAATACTTTAACTTCGGATTCGATGTCATTGATGCCTTAGCAAAAAAAGATAGAACGAAGCAAGCCATGATCTGGGTGGACCAGAATGGTTATGAGAAAGTCTATACATTCCGCCAGATCATGAATTCATCTAATCAGGCAGCAAATATGCTTCTGAAATATGGGGTGAAAAAGGGGGATGTGGTAGGCATTATGCTCCACCGGGTACCTGAATGGTGGTTTTTTGTCATTGCCTGTATCAAAATAGGTGCAGTCTGGTGCCCATGCCCAACAATGCTGACACCAAAGGATCTGAAATACCGGGCAAATGCCGCAAAATTCAGGATGCTAATCACCGATATGGAAAACTCCTCGAAGATTGATGCAATCTGTAAAGACTGTCCCTCACTGAAATCACTTCTCGTGACAGACGGAAAACTGAATGGATGGGCAAGTTATCTGGTGGAACTTGATTATCCGGCGCCTGTTTCAAATAAACTGGTAACTGCAGGAGTTGAACCAACCAGATCCTCAGATCCGATGGTCATCTACTTCACATCCGGAACCACTGGCGACCCGAAAATGGTGCTCCATAACCAAGCTCTTCCCATCGGGCACATCACTACCGGGGCATTCTGGCTGGATCTGAAAAGTAATGACGTTCACCTGACATTATCAGATACCGGATGGGCAAAGTCCTCGTGGGGCAAACTCTTTGGCCCATGGATTCAGGGCGCCTGCTGTATGGTATATGATTATCGTGGGAAATTTAATGCAACTGAGATTCTTCCAATTCTTGAGAAATATCAGGTCTCCACGTTCTGTGCACCACCAACAGTCTATCGAATGCTAATCATGGCGGATTTAGACAAATTTGATCTGACGATGCTACGTCACTGCGTCAGTGCGGGTGAGGCACTCAATCCGGAAGTAATCCGAGCATGGAAAGAAGGAACAGGACTTTCCCTCTACGAAGGATACGGACAGACTGAACTGGTTCTGATGATTGGAACCTTCCCGAATATGACGCCGAAAGTCGGTTCAATCGGAAAACCATCTCCGGGTTGGCATGTCGAACTTCATGACGAAGATGGCCAGCCTGTCCCACAGGGTGAACCTGGCAGGATTGCCATCAGGTGTGACCCCCGTCCGGTTGGGATGTTCGTTGAGTATATCGGCGATGATGCAGCTAATACATCAGCCTTCCATAATGGATTCTATTACACTGGCGACAGGGGATACACTGATGAAGAAGGCTACTACTTCTTTGTTGGTCGGGACGATGACGTCTTTAAGAGTTCAGGATACCGTATTGGACCCTATGAGGTTGAAAGCTCTGTCATGGAGCATCCCGCAGTTGCTGAAGCGGGCGTTGTCGGCAGTCCGGATCCGATTCGTGGTGTTATTGTCAAGGCATTTGTGGTTCTTAATCCCGGCTTTGCCCCATCAGACTCCCTCGTGAAAGAGATCCAAAACTTTGTGAAGAAAAATACAGCACCCTACAAGTATCCACGGGCCATTGAATTTGTGGATGAACTGCCCCGCACTATATCAGGAAAACTCCAGCGCCACATTCTGAGAGAACAGGAAAAACAAAAAGCTGAAAAGGCCTGAACAATTTTTTTATTTTTTCGATAATTGCGGTCTGAATGGACAGGTTTATCTGAATAAAGCACAAATAGAGATGAAGCGCGAGGGTTACCGAGTTGGTCAAAGGTGCTAGGTTCAGGGCCTAGTCGTGTAGACGTTCGCAGGTTCAAATCCTGCCTCTCGCATATTTTTCTGAAGTTTAATT
>CAZBGM010000115.1:0-3953 GCA_964491505.1 uncultured Methanomicrobiaceae archaeon
CTTATTTGCAAGCATGAGTGCCGCTTCTGTCTGCTGATGTTCGGTCATGTCACGGGCAATGGCGACCTCAAGCTCTTTTCCTCCGACCGTTACCATTCCGCTGATGACCTCTACCGGGAGGGTCGTTCCATCTTTTCGCCGGTGGTTTGTCTGCTTGCAGACTAACTGGTTTTCACTGAGTTCTTTCCAGACCTCTTCGCGCCGTTCAAACGGATAGTTCGGGTTTATATCATCCACCCGGAGTTTCATCAGTTCCTCACGGGAATACCCCAGTTCACCGACTGCGGCATCATTGACATAAAAAAAGGAACCATCACGCTCTATCCAGAAAATCGCCTCCGGAAGATGTTCAACTGAGAACCGGGTCAGAGCCAGCTGTTCATCCAGTTCTACCTGCTGCGTGATGTCCCTCGTTGTCACAATCATTCCGTTGGACCTGCCGGTTGTGTCACATCTTGGGACCAACCATCCGGCCTGCCAGGTCAGACGACCGGCCGGGGTTGTGACCCTGACCTGATATTCTGTCGGTTCCCCCGCCTGTTTTGCCCGCTGATACTCCGGCCAGAATTCTTTTGTTGCCGGTTCATTAAACCCGGTCTGCATCTGGCGTCCGACAATCTCATCTACGGCAGTCCCTGCGATTCTCTCCATACCCGGGCTTGCATAGGTAACGGTGTCAGAGGAATCGGTGGTCCAGATGCCATCAGGAATCCGTTCAAAAAGTGATTCATAAAAAGATTTGAGTGCGAGAATCTCCTTTTCATATGCTTTGCGTTCGGAGATGTCCCTGACGATACCCTGAATCAGCATCAGGTCCGGATCAATTACCCGGGAACTGATCTCGACGGGTATCTGACTGCCGTCATGTTGCTTAAATACCATCTCAAAACGAGCGGCATGATCCTGCTGGGTTATGGTTAGTGCCAATTCACAAGCATTCAATGCTTCCCCCGGGGAAAGATCGGCGACATTCATCTCCCGGAATTCATCCCTCGTATAGCCCAACAAATCTGCTGCTGCTGCATTCGTGTCAAGGATACTCCCATCGCTCTGGTGCAGGAAGATGGCATCATTACTTTCTTCAAAGAGACGGCGATATTTCTCTTCTTCTTCGTGGAGTGTTTTTTCTGCCTCTTTCCTGTCAGAAACATTTCTGACCACGGCTACGCCGATGCGTTGCCCATCCATCTGGAAGGCCCGGAATGAGATCTCAACAGGAATGTATTGTCCTGTTTTGGTCACGAATTGCCACTCCCTGAGATATTCTCCCCGTTTCCGGGAAGCTGAGATGACTTCACTTAGATCTGTTTCGTAATCGGGGTCGTTTATATCGGTGACCTGAAGGGTTTTCATCTCTTCCAAAGAGTAGCCCATCGCCCGGCATGCTTCTTCATTCGCATCGAGAATCCGTCCGGGTGAGCCATCATCGCAGATCTCATGCAGATAGATCATGTCCCGTGCGGTGTTGAACACCATCCGGTACTTTGTCTCCTGCTCCCGGAGATTGGTAATGTCTTCATGGTTTCCAATCATCCGGACTGCCGTCCCGTCCGGTGCCCATTCGACAACTTTGGCAATGACATGTATCCAGCGATAGGTTCCGTCTTTCGTTCTCATGCGGAACTCATTCTCATACCGGTCGGTTTTCTGTCCGAGATAGTCCTCAGCCACAGAAACTGCCGATTCCCGGTCATCCGGATGCAGCAAATCCGCCCAGTGGTCGTAATCGGCCGGAAAAGCGTCGGGTTCATACCCCAACATCTCATAATACCGTGGGCTAAACCATATTTCGTCTGTTACAAAGTTCCATTTCCAGATACCGTCAACAGTTGCGTTGACCGTTAACTGGAGTTCATTTTTCTGTTCCTGGATCTTCTGCCGTGCCTTTTTGACCTCAGAAATGTCCCTGCCCTGCTCGATATATCCGGTGATGGTTCCGGCATCGTCATAGACCGGATAAGTGTCAATCTCAAATATCCGCCCGTCCTGAAATGTCGTCTCTTTGGTTGTGAGTTTTCCGGTCTTTCTCACCTGCGGAATCAGACAGAGATCACAGGGTTGTTTCCGTCCCCAGATGATCTCGTAACAGGGACGCCCGACGATCTCGTCCTGATTTTTTCCCAGGATTTCACAGAATGCGTGGTTTGCCCAGGCAACCGTATAGTCCGGGAGAATAAAGATCATTGTTTTGCCAAGAGCGTCTAAGATCTGTTTTTTTCAGATTCAGAGTGCCTTAGTTTCTTTTCTGTCCGCCGGCGCTGGACTGCCTGGGTTACTGCGTTTATAAGTTCAGTGAACTGGGCCTCTGGTTCGCCACCCTTTTGGAGGTAAAAGTCAGCACCGGCGTTCAGTGCCGCAATTGCTACCTCTTCACGTCCCCGACCAGTGAAGATGATGAACGGGATGTCATTGCCGGCATCACGTAGTTCCTTCAGGAGTTCAATGCCGTTTTTTCCCGGCATCTCGTAGTCTGAGATGATGGCGTCATAATCCTGTCTTTTTAGCATTTCCAGTCCTTTAACGGCAGATTCTGCGCCATCTACTGTTAACCCGGCGATATTTTCCAGGTATATTACGGTGATTTTTAGCAGGATTGCTTCATCGTCTATATAGAGAACACGGTACGGCGTGTCCTGAGGTGAGTGGAGAGGAACAGGGGTTAGATTATCCATAGGTACTCTTACTGGTAGTAGGGTTGATTTTAAGATAAAAATTTTGATTAAAGGTTTTGCCGGGATGTGTTTTGGCAGTATGAACTGAGCTTATTCGGGAATGGGGGCATGTACCTTCATCAGGTCAAAACCATTACCTTAAACCGTCAAGAAAGTGACAAATCATTATTGATATGATTCCTGCTCACTTTTCCGGTCAAAAATCTGAACGGACACGTCTTCACTGCCTTGTTCTGATGGTGGTTCTCGTATTGTTCTGTCTGGCATGTTCGCCGGTACATGCTGCTTTGGAACAGACCGCTTTGTCAGAAAATCCTGCAAATTTTGCAAATCCGGCGAACAGCACCGATGTCGAATTATTTTTTGACACGGCAGTCCCGGCAGGACTCGTTGAATACAATATACCTGGCGCGACGGTCTCGGCTGTGTATGACGGGAAACTGATCTTTGCCAAAGGGTACGGCTATGCTGATCTTGCCAATAAAACGCCTGTTGATGCTGACTCGACACTCTTTCACATTGGTTCAATTACCAAACTCTTCACCTGGACCTGTGTCATGCAACTGGTAGAGGACGGAACGATCGATCTGGATGCTGACATCAATACCTATCTGACTGATTTTTCGATTCCTGATACGTATCCCGGTCAGCCGATAACCATGCGAAACCTGATGACGCATTCTGCCGGGTTTGAGGACTCAGAGGGCCGTATGATGGTTGAAAACGTGGCAGCACTCTATCCCTTCAGAATCTACTGCCGGGATAATATTCCTGCACAGGTATACCCTCCGGGGACGGTTACCTCCTATTCAAATTATGGCGCCACGCTCGCGGCGGTTATCGTTGAGGACGTGACGGGCGTTTCGTTTGAGCAGTATCTGCAGGACAATATTTTAACACCACTTGCTCTCACAAATACACAGGTCTCCTATTCCCTTCCGCCTGAATCTGCCGGGAATCCCTCCTCCGGCTATCACTTTGCCGGCGGGAAAAATGTGGCCGTGCCGGACATTGTCATAGTCATTGGCCCTGCCGGATCGATCAGTTCCACGGCGCCCGATATGGCAGTATTCCTTGCTGCTCATATGGAGAACGGAACGTTTGATGGCGCAGAGATTCTGTCTGAAGAAACGGCAGCGCTCATGCACGCACCGGCATTCTCAAACGATCCCCGGGTCAGCGGCATGTGCCTTGGATTTTATGAAACATACCTCAACAATGAGAGGATCATTCTCCACGGCGGAGACACGGATACGTTCCATTCGCTGCTGGTTATTATTC
>CAZBGM010000116.1:0-1089 GCA_964491505.1 uncultured Methanomicrobiaceae archaeon
AGGTGGAAGAGGTGGTTGAGCATCCAGGTAAGAACCGGGTTGCCGATGTAGCGGTGTAACGGTGTCATTGCACCGGGACGGATCTCTCCCCGGAGCCGACTTCCCATTACCATCTCCGCACCATTTTTTATTGGTTCCAGGAGCTTTGGAATGTCAGAAAAATCATAGGTGTCGTCGGCGTCTCCGATGATGATCACATCACCGGTTGCATGCTTAAAACCCTCAAGATAGGCGTTCCCGTAGCCCTTTTTTGCCGGATGAACGACGTTCGCACCCATCTCACGGCCTATCTCCGGTGTCCGGTCGTCTGATGAGTCTGAGAGGATAATCTCACCGTCGATATGTTCATCGGCAAAGACCTGCTGGATCTTGCTGATACAAATGCCGATTGTTGTCTCCTCGTTAAGAGTGGGGATAACTACTGAAACCTGTGTCATGGATTGCTGTTGAAAGGCTGGGTTTTCTTCTGCTGAGTGGATACATTCATTATTGGCTTTAAATTATAGTGGCGAACGTTTCTTTTTGGACTAATAGTAAACGCGATTAAGCGTTTAATATCAAAAAGAAACGTTTGGCACTATATTAAGAAAACCAGACATTCTTAGAAGTCTGGTTTTCGACTATAGTGATGATGTCTTTGTTTCCTCTGCCTATGTACTTATCAGAATGATCCGCTGATATGAAAAAGTAATTATAAAGGAATACGTAGTAAAACTACCGTAATGAACCGGCAGCATCTCCAACGTTTTATTCCCCTGACTCTGATCGCTCTTCTTGCTCTTCTCGTCCGTCTCTTAACGATTCCAACGGTTTTTGGCACCTCACCGCTTCGCTTTCTGGGCGGTGATCCCTACTATCACATGCGGCTGATCTCCTACTGTGCAGAAAACTTTCCGCAGTTTCTCTCCACCGATTCGTATGTGAATTACCCCATAGGCTATACCATTGGCTGGCCACCGCTCTTTGATCAGATTGTGGCGGGCTGTGCTGTGATTCTTGGATTTGGCAGTCCGTCTCAGGGATTGGTTGAACTGGTCGGTGCCTTATTTCCGGCGCTTGTTGGTGTCGGCACGGTTGTGGTTGTGTATG
>CAZBGM010000116.1:1189-3940 GCA_964491505.1 uncultured Methanomicrobiaceae archaeon
GCACCGATTGTTATCGGCACTGTTGCTCTGTTGTTTGTGCTTCTCTTTCTCTTTTGTCAGGGAACGGGAAAGGACACCACTGGACTGTTTCTCGTAAGTGGGGGCGGATTTCTTCTCTCAGGTCTCCTGACGCTGTGTGGAAATGCTGTGTTCTTTGAGATTTCATCATTTGCCCGGAAACTCTCACTCTTTCAGCCAGCGTTCCTGTTTGCGCTCTTTGGCGTGATGGTAGTGCTCTTTGTTTTTGCCCGGCTGGTAGGTTCACGGCCCTGGTATTTTTATTTCGGTCCGGTAGTGGTGCTGGGTCTTCTGAGTTACCTGTTCCAGGATATGATTCCGGGTATTCCGTCGGTTGTCCGTCAGGGATTCTCCTATCTGAGCGGCGGGGGATCGTTAAGTGTGATCATGGAGGCGGAATCCTTCTTTATCGGGAGAACGGAGGGTTTTGAGCTCTCGATGATGTATACCTACTTTGGATTTGTACTTCTGTTTGCTCTTGCGGGGCTTGTTGTGTATCTGTACCGGGCCCGTTCCGGTGCGGATGAAACTGCCATTCTTCTGGGCGGTCTTCTTATTGCCGGTTGCATTCTTGCGGGATTCCAGTCACGATTTGTGACATTTCTGGGTATTCCTGCTGCTATCTGGGCTGGTTATCTCCTTGTGGTATGTCTTGAATGGACGGGTGTATGGCAGGTCGTGTGTGAGCGTCTGAAGAGGATGTGTAATGGGGACTTGGGTGCTGCAGATAATACCCATGATCAAGGGCGGAAATCCCCCTCCTCAAAGAGTCGCAGTAAAAAAAGCCGGAATACAATGGCATCACCTTCATCGCGTTCTTCGCTTTCAGCTGTTTCAGTGCTCGCAGCCTGCGTTATCTGTGTGCTTGTGATCGGTCCCGTTGCTGTGAATGCCTTTTCCGGGGTTTCGACTGGTGGCACGCCCGATGATGACTGGTGGGGAGCCTATCTCTTTCTGAAGAGTGAGACGCCGGTAACGTCATATTATGATAATCCCGTTGAAAATCCTGAATATAGTGTGCTGAGTTTCTGGGACAAAGGGAATCAGGTGCTCTACGTGGGCGAGCGACCGGTTGTTACGAATAACTTTCAGGTTGGCATCTCTGATTGCTATAAATTTTACCTGAGTGACGATGTGAATGCGTCACTTGCTGTTCTTGACAAGCGGAAGGTTACGTATGTGATAACCGAGTCCGGGATGGTTGGTTACTCGACGATGTATCATTATCTGACGACACTCGTGAATGATCCGGCTCTTAAAGGAATGACCCTTGCTGATGTGCCCCAGGAGAGACTGAAGGATGCGCTGATGGATTCAACGTATTTCAAACTGCATTATCTGGATGGAGAAGGTTTGCCACAGTTTACGCTGGTGTACGCATCTGATTCGATTGTGGACCGGGAGAATGAGGTGAAAGTATACCGGTATGATGGGTGAGGGTGAGGGGGATATCTGGCGGTGATGAAGGCGGCTATTATGAGGAGGTTCGCAGGATTGCGGATGGGTGGGAAAGGGGGATCGATTTTTGATTTTGACTCTTTTCCGATTTACTGATCCTTTATTTCGTTCTCATTTTGCCTTGACTACTACACCACTCACCCTCCCAACCACATCTATCCAAAAGCATTAGTACTATCAACTACTATCGGATGAGTACTAAATATGTCCGATACCGATACTGATACTAATCTGATCAATCCAAAACTTCTCCTACGCATTGAAGAGAAAATGAGCTGCCAGAGCACCATGCGGCCTCTTCCGGCGGATGTTCTGCAGAAACTGAATAAAGAGATAATGCTTATGCATACCTATCATTCCAATGCCATCGAAGGAAATACCCTCACACTCTCAGAGACAAAACTTATTCTGGACAAAGGACTGACAGTAGGCGGGAAATCACTTCGGGAACATCTTGAGGCAACCAATAATGCAAGGGCCTTTGAGTTGATAGAAGAACTTGCCGGGCAAAAAGCAGAAATTGATCACGTTACCATTCAGCTCATTCATGAAGTTGTGACAAAAGGAATTATTGACAGCTCTGGCCAATACCGGAGGAAAAATGTCAGAATAAGAGGCGCCATAAAGACCCCCCCGGACTGGTCGAAGATCGTCGCAATGATTGACCGGCTCATCGCCGATGTGAAGAACAGTACCATGCATCCGATAGAGACGGCAGCATTTCTGCATCACAGACTTGTAGAAATTCACCCGTTTGTTGACGGAAACGGAAGAGTTGCCCGCCTTCTTACCAATCTGTATTTAATCGGGAATCATTATCCGGTTATCATACTCAAAAGTGAAGAAAGGAAAAATTATTATCAGTGTTTAAAAGCCGCAGATTCCGGAAATTTGTCTCCTTTTGCAAATTCACTCGCAAAAGCAGTGGACGAAAGCCTGAGCGTATACCTCTCGGTATACGGTGGAGATGATGCACTGGTACCTCTTAGAATTATCTCAGAAACCACTCCCTATTCACAGGAATATCTCAGTCTGAGGGCCCGGCAGGGAGTCCTTGATGCCGTTAAGATAGGAAAAACCTGGCACACCTCACAAAAAGCGGTCAGAAATTATATCGTTTTACATGGGAAACGGGACAATTAAGGCACCAACCTGAGGATAAAATGAATCTTTCAAAAAAACGCACACGAAATGAATATTTCAGGCGTTGTTTGATGACAAATCGCGAAGTGGTTCTCATAGCAAATAACTCTGGATAAATCGGATGGCATCTAC
>CAZBGM010000117.1:0-3923 GCA_964491505.1 uncultured Methanomicrobiaceae archaeon
TGATGGGAAACGTTGCAGACCGCCCGACCAGAGAAGAGATGGCAGCAACAGAGGCGGGAAAGCTCATGAACTCATTCCGGGAATACGTAGATAAGGAATGCGCCGAATGCCCCCACATTACCTACTGCCGGGGAGGATGCCCATATAATGCCATTGCACCGTCAGGCGGGACAATTACCGGCGTTGACCCTCACTGCCCTGCCTATAAGATGATCTTTGATGAAATTTCAAAACGCCTGAATCAGGAGATGTATGACGCACCGATCATGGAAAAACGGCGAAGTCGGGCACGACCTAACCGGAATGAAAAACCCGGCGTGATGGCACTATTACAGAAACTGACCATAGATTAACCAACAAGGGGTTCTTTTCTTTTTTGCCGCCGGACCTACAACATTCCATACCTATTTGCTCGTGTACGTAAGACCAGTACTGTAAGGAGTCAAAACCAACAATATGCCCTATAACCGACACCGTCCAGTACTTTACGGCCTTTTCGCTGCGGCGCTCTTCGGGACATCCGCACCGATCACCAAAGTTCTGACAGCATCAGTTGACCCGGTTGCGCTTGCTGCGCTGGTCTATCTGGGAAGTGGCGTCGGACTGATACTATTCCATTTCATCTCTTCATTCCGCCGCAACGTCAGGATGGCCAGGGCACCTATGGTCTCCCGTTCAGATATCCCCTGGCTGGCAGCATCGACCATCTTTGGCGCAGTCCTCGCCACCGTCTGCCTGATGTACAGTCTTCCCGGCACACCAGCGGCGACAGCATCGCTGCTTTTAAGTTTTGAAGGTGCTACGGTTGCATTCGTCGCCTATATTTTCTTCCATGAATATATCGGACGGCGGGTGGCAGGAGCACTCGGACTCGTCACAATTGCCTGTATGCTCTTAACCTACAGCTCGGACGCTCCGTTTGGCATTTCGCTTTCCGCAGTCGGCATTCTGCTTGCAACAGTCTTCTGGGGTTTTGATGTCAATTTCTCAAGACAGATTTCAGCCCGTAACCCGGTGGTCGTTGTTGCCATCAAAGGACTCGCCGGTGGGATTATTCTGACAGCTCTCACCCTGATTCTGGGTCAGTCCTTTCCATCATTTAACCTTGCTCTTGCAGCGATGTTTGTCGGTCTTCTCACCTACGGTGGTCTGATGACAATTATGTACCTGCTCTCAATTCGCAGTCTTGGATCCTCGCGGGCAGGTCTCCTGTTTGCGACCAATCCAATCTTTGGTGTAGTTGTCTCCTGGCTGATTTTCAGAGACATTCCCGGCATTCTTTTTGTGGTCTCACTGTTCTTTATTATTGTCTCAATCTATGTACTTGTCACCGAGAAACACGTGCAGAGACACCGCCATCCCCCAGAAATTCACAACCATCCACACCGGCATGATGATCTTCATCACGATCACATACATTCACCGGAAGATCCCCCCGTCCCGCCACATGGCGTCCACTCTCACATGCATGAGCACACAGAGATTATTCACACGCATCACTATGTCCCTGACATTCATCACCGGGACCCGAACAACGTGATAAAAGAAGAAAGCACCCGGAAATAACAAATTCCGGAACGTTTACCGGTTTTCCTTACGCCACTTTCCGATGGCATAACGAATCCGGGGAATATTCTGCTCATAATGAACACCCAGTGAAGAGAGGGTATACGGGAGATACTGTGGAATCATCGCCAGACCCGTTACGATTTTATCGCCGGCATGTTTCTCCATGCCAAAAACAGAGCTTTTTGCCTGTAGCACATCCTCAAGAAACGATGCAGAATCGCCCCCATCAGCAACCGTCACAACCCGTCCGACATCATACCAGAGATGTGCGTCCGTTCCTCCGGTTCCGGCAAGACCAAGCTTTCCGGCAAGACGTATCGCCTGAAGATTTGTCTTCCGGCTCATTCCCCCACAGATAACCTCCAGTCCGTCCAGTCGTTCGAGCACCTCGCTTCTGAGATATCCCCGTTCCCAGCACCGTCCAACGCCCTTGTTAAAAAGATAATAGCCATAGGGATGAGCCCCGGAGACCATGCAGTTTACTCCTTCACAGCTATCAAGAATACCTTCAGTATCAAGACGGATGGCAAGATACGGGCTTTTACGCTGTGCCGGTTTTATGTGACGGGAATACCACTCCTCCATCTCGGCGGCATCAAAAAAATAGACAAGAATATGTGGCCCGTCTGCTGCACTCACCTCAATACCAGGAATTACGGGGACGGATGACGAGGCTTCCCTAATAGCTTTTAATGACCCGCTGATCTCATTGTGATCGGTGAGGGCCAGGCCAATTCCTTTCCTGGTGGCGACCTTTAGTAATGTGGCAACAGAAGTTGGCGCATCTGAATGTTGAGAATGCAAATGCATGTCAATCGGCAATTTTCCTTCCGCACGAATGGAAACAGTATCCGGTCTACAAAATTGAATTTTCTGCGTTGTCATCTTTCGCTCTGTTATACTTAGGGATCCAAAAATACTTGGAAAAAGGATTCTGTTCAATGAAGAGAGATCTCTACCTGATGTCAAGCTGGCAGAGTCAGTAAATGATACCAATCTCTGCTCTCTTCATTCACCCGTCAGGATTAATAATCGTCATCTCCTCCGTAATACCCCAATGAAACAAGATCATCATCTTCATCATCGGGATATTTCAGATCAATAACAACAGAACCATCCTCAAGGATGTCCCCGATCTGGAGATAGGATGTCTCAGGGAGATCACGGTCCACCTCCTTCCCCTCCGGTGTCTTCACCAGTACCCACATTGATTTCAGGTCTCCGGTCAGTGTGCGTTTTTCGCACTCCCATACAATAGGAAGAGTTGGATTAACATAATTCTTTGTGTGGTGGCAATGGACCAGGCAATCGGCTTCTTCTCTGACAAAGAACAACAGTTTGTCACATCTTAACAGAAGGAAGGCAGAACCATGTTAACCGAAGAAAACAATCAGACTGAAGGAGTACGTCTTCTGCTGGGCGACCCTAAGACTGCTGTGCGCAGACTGAGTCTGCCGATGGTTGTTGCTATCCTTCTGATGTCCCTTTACAATGCAGCCGATGCTTTCTGGGTTTCCGGTCTTGGTCCAGATGCTCTTGCGGCAATTGGCCTCGTTTTTCCCTTTTTCTTTATTGCGATGGGTCTTGCCATGGGAATGGGAACCGGCGCCGGTGCTGCCCTCTCACGGACTATCGGTAAGGGACAACAGAAACGGGCCGATCAGGTAGCACATCAGTCGCTGATCCTTTCGGTCATGATGGCATACGGGAGAAATCTTTGGGGTCACACCACCACAGGACAGCCTCACTTCGGATGAATTGCGCCGCGGTTTCTCGGGTGACTGGAGATTACCAAGAATCAGAAAGTCTTCTTATCTCTGCTAAAGATGATCTCCAGAAGTTGGGAATAGATCATCCCCATTATATTACCTGTTGCATAAACCTTGCTGCACTCCATCATCTGATGGGTCGTTATGGAGAGGCAGACTGTGCCCTGAAGACAATTCTTACCCGGGCAGAATAGATCACCGGGAAAACACAACCGTGGTATGCTGGTGCCTGCATCTGCCGGACAGACCTCCTAAAAATACTCGGACATATCTGTGCTGCAACTTCGAGATATTCAGAAGCTCTCAATTATTTTCTTATTGCAGCACCCGCTGATGATAATCTGAAAGAGCAGATTCAGAAAACCGGAGCCTCTTGTGACAGATCAACCGTTCTTTTCGCCATTGATCAGCAGATAAATCTGATTATCTCACTTCTTGTTCTAACGGAAAATGCACCCGAGACTATGGTCATGGATACCTTCAATCTGCTCATGAAACGAAAAGAACGCTCTTGTGAAGATCTCCCCTACACCTGTGTTTACACCTCGTATGAATTTAGAACGACCGGCATTTCAGGAAAATCCC
>CAZBGM010000118.1:0-3854 GCA_964491505.1 uncultured Methanomicrobiaceae archaeon
ATATATAAGCAGGACGTGCCCAGATGAAGCTTGTAATCGATGAAAACCGGTGTAAAGGGTGTAATCTATGCACAACGGTCTGTCCGTACGGGATCTTTCAGGAAGGAACGAAACTCAATAAGAAAGGTATCATCGTTCCGGTACTGGACAGGCCCGGCCGGTGTACTAACTGTCGGCTCCAACATCTCTATGGACGCCGGCTCTGTGGTCTCTGCCAGCTGACCTGCCCGGACCAGGCGATATCCTGGGTAGAAGAAGGACCCTATGAGGACCATATTGTGGTGATTGAATATTGACCCGAACTGAATTTATGCAGGGAAATATCGCCTGTGCAGAAGGAGCTCTTGCTGCCGGATGTTCCTTCTTTGGTGGATATCCCATTACCCCTTCGACAGAAGTCGCTGAATTTATGGCAAAGGAGCTGCCGAAACGGGGCGGTGTCTTTATTCAGATGGAGGATGAACTTGGCAGTGCCGGTTCGATTATCGGCGCTTCCTGGACTGGTGCCCGGGCGATGACTGCAACCAGTGGGCCGGGTTTCTCCCTTATGATGGAAAATATCGGCTACGCTATCATGACCGAGACACCTATTGTGTTTGTGAATATCCAGCGGGGTGGACCGTCCACCGGTCAGCCAACGATGGGGGCACAGGGCGATATGATGCAGTGCCGGTTTGGTTCTCACGGTGATATTTCAATAATAGCTCTTGTCCCTTCAAGTGTTCAGGAGATGTTTGATCTGACCGTGAAGGCCTTTAATCTGGCTGACCGGTTCCGGGTGCCGGTCTTTCTGATGTCAGATGAGACAATTGGCCATATGCGGGAGAAAATAATCATACCTGACGAGGTCGAGATTGTCCCGAGAAAGCTCCTGGAAAAAGGAGAACTTCCCTTTAAGGCCGGCCCTGATGGTGTTCCCGGCTTTCCACAGTTTGGGATGGGCTATGGCGTACATGTCACCGGCCTGACTCATGACGAGCGGGGCTATCCTGAGGCGACCAACCCGAAACTCCATTCGGATCTGGTCAAACGACTTGTCTCAAAGGTCGAGTCAAAACGCCACGAGATTGCCGACTATGATCTGGTAAATCCCGAAGCAGAGACGGTCTTTATTACCTACGGTCCGGCAACCCGGACTGTCCGTCAGATTATGCACGACCATCCTGAAAAGAATCTTGGTCACCTGAATCTGCGTATTGTCTGGCCATTCCCTGAAAAATTGCTTGAGGCATTTCCGAACGTGAAACATTTCATCATGCCGGAGATGAATCTTGGGCAGATGGTAAGGGAAGTTAGGCAGCACACGGCGGTTCCTGTTATCTCCGTTCCGAAGATTGGTGGCGAGATGCACTCACCGGCAGAACTTCTCGCAGTGCTGGAGGATCTGTCATGAACGATGACTACGAGAAATGGTACCGGGAGGATCGCCTCCCCCATATCTACTGTCCGGGATGTGGCAACGGAACGGTCATCAACGCGACAATTCATGCGGTCAATGCGATGGGCTGGGAACTGGATAATACGATATTTATCTCCGGTATTGGCTGTTCGTCACGGGCACCGGGATATATCAGTACAGATTCACTCCATACGACACACGGAAGGGCTCTTTCCTTTGCGACCGGCGTAAAGATGGCCCGTCCTGACTTCAATGTGGTCGTCTTTACCGGTGACGGAGATCTCTCGGCTATTGGCGGAAACCATTTCATCCATGCCTGTAGGCGTAATATCGATATTACGGTCATATGCATGAACAATATGATCTATGGTATGACCGGCGGCCAGGGAAGTCCCTGTACCCCGGTTGGGGCCATCTCCACGACCACTCCATACGGAGCGGCCGAACCGGTCTTTGATCTGGCAGAACTGGCAATGGCGGCCGGTGCGAATTATGTCTCCCGGTGGACAACCTACCATGTCAAAGAACTGACAAAAGCCATACAGGCCGGGCTTGAAACGCCGGGTTTCTCGTTTATCGAGTCGATGACCCAGTGTCCGACCTCGTTTGGCCGGCGTAATAATCTCCGTACTGCTTCTCTGATGGTCGAACAGATGCGAACCTGCTCGATGCTTATACAGAAGAAAAACCGTCTGGAGGCAGAAGGTAAACCGGTACCGCCTCATCGCTGGACGGTGGGTGAGTTTGTACGGCGGAACCGGCCGGTACTGGGGGTAAAACCATGAGACATGAGATTCGTTTCTCCGGATTTGGTGGTCAGGGAGTCATCCTTTCAGCGGTTATCCTTGGCCGTGCGGCGGCAATCTACGATCATAAATACGCTGTCCAGACTCAGGTCTACGGGCCGGAAGCCCGTGGTGGCGCGTCAATGAGCGCAGTTGTTATCGACGATGACCCGATTCTCTATCCGGAGGTTGAAAATCCGGATATCTTTGTGATTATGTCACAGCAGGGGTATGAAAAATACGGCATTTTTGCGGAGCCTGATGACCTGATGCTCATTGACAGTGATCTGGTCTTTTCACGGCCGAAATGTGATTGTTTTGAGATCCCGGCAACCCATATAGCAAAAGAAGATCTTGGGCGCGTTATTGTGGCAAATATTGTGATGCTTGGTGCGACAACAACGGCGACCCGTGTCGTAAGCATGGATGCGATGGAACAGGCGGTATTGGCTTCTGTTCCACGGGGGACCGAAGAACTGAATATGAACGCCCTGACCGCAGGATTCAGACTGGGAGAGGAGATTGCGAGATGAAATTACTGGAATACGAAGCAAAAGAAATTTTCAAGGATTTTGGGATTCCCATTCCCCGGGGTGTAGTAATTACGAGTCCTGAAGAGCTCAACGATCCGGCACTGGCAGGGCAGTTCGCTGATGAAGTGGCCATAAAATCACAGGTGGATGTGGGTGGTCGTGGGAAAGCCGGAGGTATTGTACTCACCCGTAAGGAAGAGGCAGTTGAGGCAGCTACGATGCTCTTTCAGAAGGAGATCAAGGGGCTCCTTCCGAAAGTTCTTCTGATCGAGGAAAAACTACCCATCCAGCACGAATATTTTGTCAGTATCACTATTGACCGGTCGTCACAAAGTCCCACTATACTTTTTGCCGGGACTGGTGGCGTCGATATTGAAACAACAGCAATCACAAACCCGGACGCTCTCCGGAGGGTGAAGTTCTCGCCGCTTCTTTCTGATGTCCCCGGATATGCAATGCGTTATCTGTTAGGGGACGCCCCAAAAGCGCTTGGTCCGGTAATTAACTCACTCTACAGAGTTTTCTGTGAGAAAGATGCACTGCTGGCAGAGATCAATCCACTGGTGGTGACTCCCCGGGGCGTGTATGCGGCAGATGCCAAACTGATCGTTGATGACAATGCTCTGCACCGTCAGGGCATTGCTGTCAATCGTGATCTGACGCCCCGTGAACGGGAAGCAGAAGAGAACGGATTTTCGTATGTTGAACTGGACGGGACTATCGGTGTTATCGGGAACGGAGCAGGACTTACGATGTCAACCCTGGATCTTATTGACTACTATGACGGAAAAGCCGCGAACTTTCTGGATGTCGGTGGCGGCGCCGGACATGACCGGGTCATGAAAGCAGTTCGTCTTATTGCCGGAAAGCCTGGTGTGAATGTGATTGTGGTCAATCTGCTGGGTGGGATTACCCGGTGTGATGAGGTCGCTCACGGCATTATCGAGGCGGGCATTGATCAGGATGTGATTGTTCGTCTGGCCGGTACGAACGAGGCGGAGGGCCGGGCACTGTTGCAGACCCATGGCTACGAGATGCTCGATACGATGGAAGCGGTGGTCCGGCGCGCGGTGGAGGTTGGCGCATGATCTACGGAGATCTTTCGACCGGTGTTATCGTCCAGGGTGCGACCGGCAA
>CAZBGM010000119.1:0-3839 GCA_964491505.1 uncultured Methanomicrobiaceae archaeon
CCCATAACTTTGTCCCGCAACTGAATCACATCAGCCCCACCCTCAAGTGCCGCTGCTGCCTGATTGACATGAGAGCGCCCCCGGCCAACGGTGCGATCGGTTATTACGTAGAGTTCATACCGCATGATCTGCTCTCACCCGCATAGCGCCGGCAACTTCTTCCGGTCTGAGATTCGCGAGCGTATCAAATAACGCTGTGCGGAATGAATAAGGCCCTTTTGCCTCTGCTGCCGCCAGTTCTCCGGCGATGCAAAACGTGGTCAGCGCCGCCGTCGCTGCCACCAGATAATCCGGTTCCACCGCAACAAAAGCTCCCGTGACTGATGCTACCATGCATCCGGTCCCGGAAAGCCGACCCATCAGGGGATGACCGTTTTCGATACAATAGGTCCGGTGCCCATCAGTAACAATATCTGTGGCACCACTCATCGCAACAACCGTCTTCGTCGTTCTGGCACAGTCCCGTGCAACGCTGATGGGATCACCGGTGAGGCCCCCTGAATCCACGCCACGCACCGTCGCCTCAGCACCAGCGATACAACCAATCTCACCGGCGTTTCCTTTTAACACCGCGATGTCCAGCTCGTCAAGGAGTGTGAGTGTGCTTTCAGTCCGAAGTGTCGTCGCACCCGCACCGACCGGGTCCAGCACAATAGGAATCCCGCATTCGTTCGCCCGCGTCCCGGCGCAAATCATTGCAGTAATCTGGTCACGGGTCAGCGTGCCGATATTGAGGACCAAGGCACCTGCCATGCTGACCATCTCGGCGACTTCTTCTACAGCTTTCGTCATGACCGGTGCTGCCCCGATACAGAGGGTGATATTTGCACAGTCATTGATTGTTACATCGTTGGTGATATGGTGCACCAGCGGCCCGGTCTCCCGGACCCGTTGGCACAGTCTCGCACATGGCAGGTTCTCCATAGTCCTTCACCTGAACTATTCGCCTGACATCTGTTTAAGAACAGCGATAGGGGTGCCAAATGAACGACCATTAGAACTGCCGGGTGCGGATCTCCTAATAAATCATGCAACCTTTTAAGTGTCCCCCTGCTATCCTACTAGTACGCATGAAGCTCTCTCCCTATCTCGCATTGGTGCCGATCGCAATCATCGTCGCCATTGTCTTTGGTTTCTCGTTTCTTGGGGAATACTACTGGTTTGAAACAGTAGGATTCTCTGATGTGCTTCTGACGATCCTCATATCGTCGCTGGCACTGGGTATTGGTGCTATAGCAGTCTTCTTTGGCTTTTCGTTCCTGAACGCACGATATGCCACAAAGACCGGAGCCCCAACGAATGTTGTAAACGACGGGACAAATAAACTTGTTCTTTCAATCTGTGCGCTGGCGGCCCTATTTTCCGGTTTATCGATTGCCGGGAACTGGAAGATTGTGCTGTTCTTTTTCAGTCAGACAGTGTTTGGAACAACGGATCCACTCTTTGGCCTTGACATTGGATTCTATGTCTTCTCCCTTCCGTTCTATACTCTCATCGTCAATTACCTCATCGTGCTCTTTCTGTTTACAATCCTTGTCTCAGCACTGGGATTTTTGCTGGAAAGTGGCGTCTTAAACATTCGGTTTGAGAATGCACCGATCGCGGACTTTGATCCAACGGTCAGCATCAAAGGATTTATTCCGCACCTGAGTCTGTTGCTTTTCCTCTTATTCTCATCAATAGCAGCACGAATCTGGATTGCGCGGTATGACCTGCTCTTTTCATCGCAGGGCACGGTGGTCGGTGCGGGATACACGGATGCAAACGTCACTCTGCCAGTGCTGATGATTCTCTCAGTTATTGCGTTTCTCATCGGCATCGCGTTTCTCATCAACGAGAAGATACGCCGCCCTGAGATCATAAAATACGGTATCTTGGCATTTCTGATCATTGCAATTCTCGGACTGGTTGCAAGCGGTGTGGTGCAGGCACTGATTGTTAACCCCAACGAATTCAACCTTGAAAAGCCCTATCTGGAAAATAATATTCAGGGCACCCTTGATGCGTATAATCTCAATGAAATTGAGGAGAAACCGTTTCAGGTAGAGTATAATCTCACTGCAACTGATATTGCCGCTAACAGTCCGACCATTGAAAATATCCGTCTTTGGGACTGGCGCCCATTGCAGGCAACATATGAGCAGCTTCAGCTTTTCCGGACTTATTATAACTTTTATGACGTGGACGTTGACCGATACCCAATTGATGGGAAGACCAAAGAGGTGCTCGTCTCTGCCCGTGAGATGAATATTGAAGGGCTCCCCTCTCAGGCACAGACCTGGGTCAATACCCACATGGTCTACACACACGGTTATGGAGTCGTGATGAATCCGGTTGATGCAGTCACAGAAGGAGGTCTGCCGGAGTTCTACATTAAGGATATTCCACCGACATCTGACTACATCGCTCTGGATCAGCCGGGAATTTATTATGGTGAAGAAACCGGCAACTATGCACTGGTAAAGACCAAGACCGAGGAGTTCGATTATCCATACGGTGATGACAATATCTACACGACCTATGATGGCAATGGTGGCATCGGGCTCTCTGACGGACTCAGGCGCCTGATTTACGCCCTCAAATTTGGTTCTGTTGAACTACTCGTCTCCGGATCACTTCAGCCTGAGAGCAAAATTCTGATACACCGGAACATCAAAGACCGTGTCAGCACCATCGCACCATTCCTTTCGTATGATGCTGACCCCTATATCGTCGTGGAAGACGGACGGCTCTTCTGGATTCTAGATGCCTACACGACGTCGGATATGTATCCATATTCAGCACAGATCTGGGGCTCGAATCTCAAAGAAGGCCGGATGAATTATATCCGAAACAGTGTGAAAGTCGTTGTTGATGCCTATAACGGCGATGTGAGTTTCTATGTTGTTGACTCGCAGGATCCACTGATTAAAACCTATCAGAAGGTATTCCCGTCACTCTTCAAAGATTTATCGGAGATGCCCCCGTCACTCTTAAAGCATATCCGGTACCCACAGGGCATTTTTGAGATTCAGGCTTACCTGTATTCAGACTACCATATGAAAGATCCAAGGGTCTTCTACAACCGTGAGGATGCCTGGGATATTCCTGACGAGGTCTATCGTGGGTCTGCCCAGCAGATTCAGCCATATTATGTCATCATGAAACTTCCGGGAGGGACCGGAGAAGAGTTTATTCAGATGTTGCCATTTACTCCACGCAATAAGGATAACCTCATAGCCTGGATGGCAGCACGCTCTGATATTCCGAACTATGGAGACATGGTCGTCTATCAGTTCTCGAAACAGGAACTGACCTACGGACCGATGCAGATCGAGGCACGGGTGGATCAGAATACCGATATTTCACAGGATATTACGCTCTGGTCGCAGTCCGGATCATCGGTCCTGCGTGGTAATACCCTTATTATTCCGATTGAAAACTCGATTCTCTATGTCGAACCCCTCTATCTTGAGGCAACCGAGCGGGGCACGCTGCCACAACTCCAGCGGGTTATTGTCGCCTATGACGAGCGCCTGACGATGCAGAAAACACTTGCCGAGGCTCTGGATGTTATCTTTGATACCAATCTGGCAATTGAGGTACCATCAGGTGAAGGCGGTGAGACAACGATTGTCGTAAGTCCGGATACCGCAGCAAAACTCGCCAGGATTTCTGACCTGTTTGACCGTGCACAAGCGGCACTGAATCGTGGGGATCTTGGAGAATATCAGAAAAATATCAATACAATTGGCGATATTGTAAGCTAATACAAAATCTATTTTTTTCTTTTTTTCGCTGATTTTAGAAAGCTCAAATTGTGATCAGGATACGGAGTAGAATGCGGTGGATTTCCTCAC
>CAZBGM010000120.1:0-3759 GCA_964491505.1 uncultured Methanomicrobiaceae archaeon
AGCAAGGCATCAAGAACGTGTTCAGCGTCACGGATGTAATTAAAATAGGGAACAAGGGTGTACTTCCGGGCACTGCCTATAAAGCCGAACAGGCCCTTTTACGGGCAGCACAGTCCGGGCTTGTTGACCCTGACACTATTGATAAGCTGACAAAATCACGGATGCTTACAGTTGGCATCGCCTATGAAGTTGAAGGACTCTCTGATCAGGCTGAAACAGATCTTCTCAACAATCTTCAGAGTCTGGTCACGATATCTGACCCCCCACCCGGCGTCAGTGTGACCCTATCGGGAGATCCTGCCTTCAATAAAGAGATGGGAGAGGATATTGGAAGTGAAACGGGAATTTTGATTCTGGCAGCAATGCTACTGATGACACTTGCCGTTGGCATATTGTTTGCCCATGCCCGCTATCGCCTGCTCCCGGTAGGAGTCGTCTTCTGTGGCTTACTGACAACATTTGGAACCATGGGACTTGCCGGCATTTCACTTTCTATGATCGTCATGGCGGCGTTTCCGGTACTTATTGGTATCGGCATTGATTATGCGATTCAGTTTCACGCCCGTCTTGATGACGAGGCCCGATCAAACGACACTGAAAACGCCGTGCGAAATACTATCGAGCGGGCAGGACCGTCTGTTCTCTATGCGATGATTGCCACTTCACTGGGATTTATCGCCATGTATATTACGCCTATTCCTATGGTGCGTGACTTTGGACTCACCTGCCTGATTGGAGTCGTTGCCTGTTACACGATAGCCCTTTTCAGTGTCCCAACTTTTGGAATGCTTGTTAAATACCGTGCTAAACCACAGAATAATCAGAATTTTTTAAATAATGTAATGGCACGCTATGATGTAGCTCTTGGCAGGCTTGCCCTTACTATTGCAAAACGACCGGTTATCATTCTCCTGGTCCTTGGTATGGTTGCTGTTGTGGGATTACAGCTTGATGCACAGGTACCGGTAAGCACCGATGAAGAAACCTTTGTCCCTTCTGATATGCCGGCCCTTATTAATCTGAAAAAAGTCTCGCGTACCATCGGTTCAACCGATAGTCTGACCGTTTTTGTATCCGGTGGTGACATATACAGCTCTGAAACAATGAAATGGATTGATGAATTCGGAGCATCTGAAGTCAACCGGCATGATGAGATCCTCGGTGTTTCCAGCATTACCACCCTGATAAAAACCTATAATAACGGCGAAATTCCCCAGACTACCTCTCAGATTAAGGCAGTTGTTGACCGGATTCCGGAAAGTACCAGCAGTTCCTACATCAATGGTAATATGCGCACCGTGGTCCAGTTTTCACTTGCCGATCTCTCGATGGAGAAGAGTGAAGCCTTAGTGGATACCGTCACCAAAGATCTCGTGTGGGACTATCCGCCACCGGGGATCTCCGCCTCACTGACCGGCAGTTATGATATGTTCGCCTCACTGATGGACGACATCAGAAACAGTAAGACCCAGATGACCTTTATGGGCCTTGGCCTAATCCTAGTCTGGCTTCTCTTCGTATATCGCCGGATTTCTGCCATTACCCCACTGATTCCGATCATGATGATTGTCGGATGGAATGGAGCTATCATGTTTGGCATCGGCATCGATTACACTCCGATGACAGCGGTACTGGGTTCCATGACCATTGGTGTTGCTTCAGAATACACGATTCTTATTATGGAGCGGTACATGGAAGAACGCCGTGCCGGTAAAGAAAAACTGGATGCAATTCAGACCGGTGTCAGTAAAATCGGGTCTGCGATTACCGTCTCGGGTCTGACCACTGTCTTCGGTTTTTCTGCCCTGACTCTTTCCAGCTTTAATATTCTGAGTAATTTCGGACTGGTTACCGTCATCACCGTTGGATTCTCACTGATCGGTGCGATTATTGTGATGCCAGCAGTGTTGTCAATTATGAGTGGCACCGAGAAAAAACACTTAGACTGATTCAATCAATTTTTTAATTTGCCCGAGAGAGGTTTCCTTCTAATATTTTTGACTGTGGAACGCTCTCTGAAAGAAATTCTCGAAATTCCAGATCTGTAAAAAAATTAAGCCCATCATCTCAGAAAAATATTCTCTTTTTATCAGGTTATTCTTTAGCCAAACGCCATCACCTGTCGCAAAAATTTCGCAACCGATGAACCCTGACGCTCTTCAACAAATGCCAAAAATGCGTCAGAATAATCAGGGTTCAGACAGCAGAGACTTTCCTGTCCGTTCTCGATAGCCTCAATAAGATAGGAAAGGTCCTCATCAGAAAGGTTTGAAAGTCGGTCGATAAAATCATCCGGGCTCTCAGATATATGATTTGCAAGCGGAGGAAGAATGCTTTGGTATTCATGTTCTGATCCCGTACAGAACAGATCTTTTATCTCAGGTGCAAGACGTGCCAGAATATCCCGGTCACGGTCACTTAAGGTACGTGCCATAGAAGAAAAACCTCATCAAAGAATCTATTTTTAAGTTCATGAGTATTGCGATTGTCATTCGGCACTCCCGGGTGAATCAGTACAGGCACATCTTCCGATATACAGGAGAACCGAAAAGCAGAAAATAGCTGTCAGGCCAAGAGCAGGTCCATAACCAGCAGATTCAGCAAGATATCCGGCCAGAAGGGGCAGGATGGCCATACCACCATAAGTTGCGACATTCCCTATCCCCATCAGTGTGCCCTGAGTATAACCGGTTGAACCCAGGTATCCAACCTCGGCGATAAAAACAAAGCCAATCACTGCCCCGGTCAGCACAAAGACGAAAAACACAACAAGATACCCTAACTCAGGAGCAACAATGGCCATAAGGAGGGCAATTCCTTCTATAATCCCTCCGGCACGGATAACAGCAATCGGTTTAAGGGGAATATGCGGCGCAATAAGCGAGGTTATAATCGTCGAAAGATTCATCGCACCCAGAAGGATCGCCAGCACCTGCGGAGAATAATCAGTAAACTCAGGAAAGAGCGACGTTAAAACGCCACTGGTTCCGACCAGAATAAAGACTGCAAGGTACATCCATTTGTACCGGACCAGGGCATCGACAAAATGAGCCTGTACCACATTGCGCTCGGCAAATTCAACCATAAAGACTGATAAAAGACACGGAACAACCGAAAGCATCGTAAAGATCAGAAGTCCACCACGATTACCAAGGGATGGTTCAAGAATCGCAGCAACCAAAATCCCTGAAAGCAGACCAGCATTGAGCGCAGCAAAGAAAACTCCGGCAAGCTTAAGGTGATCCTCACGTGAATTCACCCAGGAAAGTGTAGCAGAGATAAATATTCCGGCACCACATCCTTCGATCAGACGAAAGATTATCAGCATTTCAGGTGATGTAACAAAAAGCAACACAATCCCGGGTAAAAAAGTCAGTATAAGCCCAGTGCGAATAAATGGAATCCTTCCAAAGCGGTCTGATAAAAGTCCTGCGGGAAGAACTGTAAAGAGAGCACCCAAAAAATACGCTGAATAGATAGCTCCCTGAAGTGAGGCGGAATCATCAGCAAAGGAAGGTAATACCGGAACAACAGCGTTGGAAAGCGCCATTACGACAAAACAACCAATAATCGCTGCTGCTTTCTGCATCATAATTTAATAACTTCCGGTACCGTACCTTGGCATTCTGAGAAAAAAAAGTTACTGAACTCCCTCTCTGGAGATACTCTGAGTATCGCCGGAATGTTCACGTGCGATGGAACAGAAATACATCCGATCACCAAATTTCACAAATGTCCGGGAGACTTCCACAGGAATAA
>CAZBGM010000121.1:0-3752 GCA_964491505.1 uncultured Methanomicrobiaceae archaeon
ACCCAACTGTCAAATTCAATCTCAATTATTTTGGATATTTTACGGGTAAAAAGCACATTATTAGGCCAACTGTCAAACTTGGGCTGTAAGGTTGGCGGTGTGCGCCGGTATATCTCTGAGGATGAACTTTCACGTATGGCAGAGCGCATGGATGCGATGGTGTCTGAGCTCCAGTCTCTGATGGAGGTCTTCTATCGTGACAGCACGATACACCACGATACACCACCGAACAGAAGGTATTGGTATGCTTTCAAAGGAGGATGCCTATTTCCTTGGTGCTGTCGGTCCGACTGCGCGTGCAAGTGACGTTCAGAACGATGCCCGGACTCTTGGGTACGGGGCATATAACGAACTCTCGTTTAAGCCGGTTGTTACCACAAATGGCGACTCTCTTGACAGGACAGTAGTGCGGGCAAAAGAACTCTTTACCTCGGCAGACCTTATCCGGGAAGCGATTGAGAAGATGCCCTCCGGTGAGATTGAGGTCAAAGTTAAAGGTAATCCTGATGGTGAATTTTTCTCACAGGTTGAACAACCCCGTGGTGAGTGCATCCATTTATGAAAGGAAACGGGAAACGGAATTTGGTCCGTGCACGGGTGAGAACCCCGACGTTTACCAATGTTCCGTCGCTCGTAAAAATGCTTGAGGGCGTTGAACTTGCTGATGTGCCGGTTGTGGTGCTCTCGATTGATCCCTGTATCGGATGTTGTGAGAGGTGAAATGAGATGGGCATATTTTCGATGACAAAGATCGTATTTCAGCGATTGTTTGCAAAACCTGTCACCCTGATGTATCTGGTAAAACCTGCAAAGGTCATGGATGGAATACGGGGGCATCTGGAAATGGCACGTATGGAAGACTGTACCTACTGTAGTCTCTGTGCCAAACTGCCCTTCACAGGCGATTGAGGTGGACAAAGAGGAGCGTACCTGGTCACTTGACCGGAAACGCTGCATCAACTGTAACGGATGCGCTGAGATCTGCCCCAAGGACTGTCTTGAGATGGAGACCGGTTACTTCCATCCGGTGTTGGAGGGAGGGCTGGTTACTGAAACGATTGTTGGTCCACCGGCAGAAGAGCCAGCGAAAGCACAGGAATAATTACTTTTTTTGGGAAATCAGATCGCGATTTCCAATAAACAGTGCCTGAAATATTCATTTCATGCATGTTTTTTTGAATTCATACGCGAGCACAGAGCGAAGATAATCTTTTCCTCTGACCCGCATCGTCCACTGCATTTCGTTGTTTTGCACCGGAGTTAATTCCGAAAAGAGTCCTGAAAGCTCACCCTCCATAAAATAGTGGGTAGAAATACCATTACCACGAAGAAAGGTACATTTCTCGATCTCTTTACCGGAACCATATCTGAAATCATCAACAGAGAATTCCTGGACCGAGAGGATGTCTTCCTGGCGCAGGATTCTGACGATGGCATCTGCTGTCCTCTGCCTCTCTTCTTCATTGAGGTGACCGAGCACATGATGTGCCAGAATGACATCGAACGTTGCGTTCTTTATCGGAAGGTTGCGGATGTCTGCCCCTATAAGTTGAGCACCGGCGCAGTCGTCACGTTTGGCACAGGTATGCAGGGCGGAAAGAGAGATGTCGAGTGCCACAACAGTGGATGAATGTGTGCAGATGGCAGCAAGTGTTTTGCCATTTCCACATCCAAGTTCGAGAACCCAGGCATTTTTTGGTAGTGCCGGAAGTCGTGCGGGGGTGCCGCACCAAACTTGTTTTGATTTCCGGTACTGGTCTTCCCATGCCCTCTGTTGACCGTTCATTATCTCAGAATGTACTGATGAGACCGGGAAAGAAGAAGATGATGGTATCTTCCTTTCATAGACATTTGTTTTTCATATACTGGCCGGTGCAGATACCGTCTGATTCTGTTTTGGTACTGGCCTATTCGTTGGTTTGTTTCTGATGCTTGCCACTGATGCAAAATAATCCGGTGTTGCCAGAGCTTTTTGGACCGACTGGACCGAAATAGTATAGTGTTCTCCACTGGAAAGGGCAAGGTTCAGTGCCCGGCGTGAGTGTGACAGAGAAGCATATCCCGCAAGCCCCCCAGTATACTGGCCCCAGTTTTGGTGGAGATATTCAAGGCGTGCCGGAAATGAACCGACAAGTGCCTGTCGGACATCAGTAGTCCGAATGGCAAATCGTTTTCCTCGAATCACCAGTTCAAGAATCCAGAATTCATGCCCTTCGTCATCTTTGGTAGTATATCTGCTCCGTCTAAGATATCCTGCTTTTTTCAACATCTGAGATATTCTCTCCTGATTTTCTGGTTGCCCCGTGTTGTTTATAATAGTAGGCCGGGCGTGGTGTGAAAGTAAAAAAAGGGCAAAAAATACTTTATTTTGATAAAAAAATGTAATTTGGGGATTTAGAGATAGCAGGACTGAATTGCAATCACTTCAGAACTATCTTTTGCCTGTCTATACTCCTCCAGAGGGTCGTGGTTGACTTCCAGAAACCGAAGTCCCCAGCCGAACTTCCCGAGAATTGCTCTGGCCTGTTCTTCTTCACCGAGAATATAGAGCGCTGCAGCACATGCTTCTACAGAGTTTAACATACAGGGGCGTCCGAAATGACCGGGATTGACTGCCACAAGAAATGGGAGGGCTCGGCGGACTGGAAAGGAACGGATGGCTTCAGTCTCTAAAACTTCCCAGGAGCAGTCAAGCACCGTAATTGAAGGCACAGGATTGTCAGCCGGAGAAAGTGCCTTTTTCGCTGTCGGATCGAGGATGAGTGATCGTTTTTTAATTGCCCGGACGGAGGGAAGCAGTTTGATCATATCTGCACGCTCAAGGCGCTTGACCGTACATTTTTTTGGGTCACAGGAATTGTCGCGCAGAGCATAGAGCGGAATCATCTATCAAAGGTAACGGACAATGGGTAATAAGTGTACGTCTTTGTTGCCCCCTGTATTGTAAATCCTCTCCTCCGGGCTAAAGGGATTACAACTGATGAAGATCGGGAATACTTTGCCCATTGTTTAGAACGCTGCCGTGAATTTGGCGTAGAAGTGGTCTCTCTTCCCTGTCCGGAGACTGAATATCTGGGCATGGGACGCGAACCAGGATCCTATCTTGAGCGGTTGAATACGCAGGATTTTGAGGAGATTCTTCAACAATGTGAGCAGGACGTCAGGGCGGTCATGGACGAAAGGGGCCCGCCGCTTTGTATTGTGGGCGTTGATTCGTCACCGGCCTGTGGGATAAACACTACCTATTATACTGAGGTAAAAGAACCCGGAAGAGGTGCCTTTCTGGGGAAATTCTCTGAAATTCCTGCATTTGACGTGAAAGATTTTTCAGCCTACCGTGTGGCGATTGTTAGTGATAGTCTACCTTTTTATGGTGAACCTTTGCTCTCTGTACTATGTGAAAATCTTCGCACCCATTGTTTTTTGCCTGTTGCAATCGGCAATCCTCCCTCAAGTGAAGAGGGTGCAGACTGGGTCATTCAAATCTTAACCAGTGATTCTGAAAAAACTTCAATGCAGCTTTTCCGGGGTCTATCGGATTATGAAAGGGGGTCTGAGCACAAGCTGGTTGTATATTCTGATTGTGAGGAAGTTCTTACCGCTCTGAGAAGAAAATGTGGAATGTAACGAATCTTTGTGGGTTTAGGGAAGCGTAAAAAGATTTTGCCCGTGTGCGTTATGGTGAACACACGGACGGTTTCCCTGTATACTGGCTGGATTGGTGTTTGGTACTGTGTGTGCGGGGTGTTACT
>CAZBGM010000122.1:0-3749 GCA_964491505.1 uncultured Methanomicrobiaceae archaeon
TACTTCAGAGGCCGGCGGGGAGAATTCATCCATGAACGTGACCAGCTCAAAGAGGTCGCCGGGATTGTGGAAGAGGAGTTTGACGACGAACCCGTCTATCTTCTGACGAACATCAAGATGCCACGAAGTGAGATCGACTGTATTGTTCTGACCCGGAAAGGGCCGGTCATTCTGGATCTCAAATCATACTGTGGTGAAATCCACGGGAGTCTCTATCCGGAAGAACCCTGGTCGGTCCTGACGCCGGAAGGTGAGGAAGTCCTCCTAAAAAAGAACCTTGTTGACCAGCTGAAGACCGAACGAGGGGAGTTTAACCGACGGTTTCAAACCATCCGGGAGACCTTCTTCGACGAGATCACCGACAAAGAAGCCGGACGAATCGGAGCCTGGGGGTACTTCCGGGCCGGGAGCACCTTCCCCGACGGCCAGATCAGCCGGTGGGATGCCCCGTGGTTTGCCGTTGTCACCGCCGATAACCTTGCAGAACAGCTCAGATACATCAACAACGGCTATGAACTGTATAACACTGATCTTGATCTCATTGTGCAGGAACTTCATCTCGAAGAGTATGACTTCGGAAGTGAACGGCCGGTTCAGGCAGAAACCGTTCAGACACCGGCCACCCTGTCTCCGACAATACCCCCGCCGGTTGTTGCCACACCCACAGAACCCATCGCCCATGAACCACTACCAGACCCTAAACCACAGCAAACCCTCAGAAAAGAATCCACCCCCGTCTCTCCACCACCATTACCCCCGGTTCAGCTGCCGGACCTCCCGCCGGGAGAACCCTGCCTCAACCGTGATATCTCTGAAGAAGAAGTAATCCAGACACCAAAACCGCTCTCAGAATCACAGAAACAAGCGGTTCTCTCACAAAAAACCTATGTAAAAGTCAATGCCGGTGCCGGAGCCGGGAAGACCGAGACACTGACCCGAAAGATTGTGCATCTCCTGCTCGTCGAAAAGGCTGACCCTGCCTCAATTGTCGCCTTCACGTTCACCCGCAAAGCCGCACAGAACATGAAGAGCCGGATCTATAGCCGGGTGGAACAACTCGGTGGTATCGAAGCATGTGCCCGCCTGGGGGAGATGTATGTCGGGACGATTCACAGCTATTGTCTGCGTATCCTACAGGATCACTGCGGATACCGGAACTTCAATGAGATGGACGAACATCAGGAGATGGCGTTTCTCATGCGGGTCGGCCGGGACTGCTTTACGGTGAACCGGGGGAACTACGCAAAGAACTGTACACAGTTTATCGACTCATTTAACGTGGTCTATGCCGAGATGGCAGACCGGGACGCCCTGCGGACGGAAGCGCCGGCGTTTGCCCTCTCGGTTGAAAAATACGAGGAGCAGATGGACCGGTACCGGGTGCTTTCATTCAACCGGATGATCGATATCGCCATAAAGCAGATCGAACAGGAACCCCGGCTCACCGCACCGGTCCGTTATCTTATCGTGGATGAATACCAGGATATCAACCGGTCTCAGGAATATCTGATTGAACTCATTGGAAAAGACGCCCACATTTTTGTGGTCGGCGACCCCCGGCAGACTGTCTACCAGTGGCGGGGTTCAGATGAACGCTGTTTCGATGAGTTCGGTGCCGGGAAAGATGTTGAACTGGTCTCCATTCAGGAGAACCGGCGCAGCGGACCGGCAATCATCGATCTCGCCAATGCCATTGCTGATACGTTCAACGCCGGTTATGATCCTCTGCTGCCCGTCCGGGAGAGCGAGGGGGATGTATGGCTGGTGGAACATCCTTCTGATCTTGAAGAAGCGATATGGATTGCCGACAGAATTGCAGAGATGGTTGGGAATGGTTCCTGCAAATACCGCGATGTTGCTGTGTTATACCGGAGTGTAAGCAATTCGGCTCCGGTTCTGATTGAAGCACTCAGGAAGCGGGAGATTCCCTTTATTATCGCCGGAAAAGTAGGTCTCTTTGACCGCCCGGAGATCCGGACCGTTGCCAGATGTTTCCTGTGGATTCCTGAGGACGGGTTCTTTGAGGGTAAAAAATACAACGAGATCTATGTTGGTGACGAACTCCTGAAAAGTGCGGTGTTCAACTGGAAGGAAGTAGTGGGGGACGGTGTTTTGCCGGAGACCTATGAGGTAAGCGTCAGAGCGTGGCGGGAGAAGGCCCGGTCCGGCGATTATGCGAACCTGGTCTCACTCTACTATGAACTTCTGGATATTCTCGGCTATAAGTCTCTTGACCCTAACGACCCGCTGCAGGCTGTTGTCATGGCGAATCTTGGGCGGTTCAGCACACTGTTAAACAATTTTGAGGCGGCAAACCGGTTTGGCGGAACGAAACCCACGTCAAAACAGCTCTTCGAATGGCTGATGGAATACGTGAACGGCTATGGAGCTGCCAGATATGAGGAACAGCAGGTCGATGATATCCGGATGGTTGACGCGGTTCAGATTCTGACGATTCACCAGGCCAAGGGTCTGGAATGGCCGAATGTGTTTGTGCCGGCGATGAGTGCCTATCGGTTCCCCCACAGTAAATCAGGATCAGAACGTGACTGGCTGATTCCCCGGCACCTGTTCGATGCGAAAAAGTACGAAGGCGACCTTGCCAGTGAACGAAAACTCCTCTATGTGGCACTAACCCGTGCCCGTGATACGGCGGTCTTAAGCTGGTTTTCGTCTATGAAAAACCGGGAACGGGATGCCGGGGCATTTGTAAAAGAAGTGCTTGATTCAGGCAGGGTCCGGGAGATCTCCCCCTCTGAACCTCTGGTCTTTCCATCGGTGGAATCAGGCTCTGAGGACGATGATCTCCGGACCTTTTCGACGGGTGAACTGGTGGCGTTTGGCCGGTGCCCCTATATGTACCGGCTCCGTTCAGTCTGGGGTTATCAGTCAGGAATTGTGGAGATGCTTGGGTATGGGAAGGCACTCCACCACTGCCTTTCAGAATCGGCACGAAAGATTCAGGAAGGAACCCATCCGGTCACTGCGGTCGCCAAAACAGTGGACGAGCATTTCAGTATGCCGTATGTAAACGCCGGGAAGATGGAGAAAATTAAGAAGGGTGCCAAATCTCAGCTTGCCCGGTTCGCGAGTGATCATGAAGAAGATATGCGGATGATAAAGAACGTTGAAGCCCGCCTGGAGTTCCCGACCGATTCTGCGACGGTGATCGGCAGGGCTGATGTGATTCTGGATGACGGTGGTTCGATTGAGGTACGGGACTACAAGACGTCTGATGCGGTAATCGCTCCGGATGAGGCGGCATTTCAGGTGCAGTTGTATGCTATCGGGTTTGTTCATGCCGGAGAGAATGTGTCCAGGGGTTCGGTTGCCTATCTGCAGGATGACACCGTAAAGAAAGTCGATGTGGACTCAAAGGCCCTGAAGACGGCTGAAAACACGGCACTGCGGTATCTTCAGGCGATCAACCATGACGATTATACTGCCCAGCCAGGTAAAGCCTGTATCCGTTGTGATTTTAAGAGCGTGTGCCGGTGGAAAGGATTAGAGGGCGTTGAAGGTGAGGGGACGCAACCTGAAAGCGTACCGGTGCCGGAGGCATCAGGCCGGTTAGAAACGGTCCCTGTTGCTGCCGTAGCACAGGACCGGGAGTTTGTTTCGGCCTGTGTTGCGCTGAAACTTGCTTTGGAAGAAGAGAACCCGGCAAAAGCGGTTCAGGCACTGAAGAGGATGTCTCCGTTTCTGTCGGGGGAGAAGGGCCGGCGTGCTGAGCGTCTGGTGAAGCAGCT
>CAZBGM010000123.1:0-3683 GCA_964491505.1 uncultured Methanomicrobiaceae archaeon
ATCACTTAAATCACCACATCATGGACCATATGCCATCGTCCCGGTCCATATTTTTTTACCCGGCGTGCCTCGATAGTGCAGGTTTTGCCAGATTCTGCACATATTTGCCGAATGTGTTCGGTCTGGTCGTCAAGACTATGCAGGTGCAAAACCGTCCCGGTGCGGGTATGAGCAAGAGCATCGGAAAGATACTCCATTGCATCAAAATGACCCATAACTATCCGGTCGTAGATGCCCGAGAGCAAGTCCCGACAGTCGCCACAGGAAGCAATTACCTGTTCTTCGACATGATTTGCCTTGAGGTTTCGCATGAGGTAATCATGTGAGACAGGATTTAATTCCATAGCATGAACTCTCCCACCTGCTTTTGCACAGGAAATGGAGAAGTAACCGATGCCCGCAAACATATCTGCAATCCGTTCGCCGGAGGCTGAGGCAGCTACCATTCCAGAGAGAATTCTTTTTTCTTCGCGATTTCCGGCAGAAAACATGACTTTTGTTGGATCCATCCAGTATTTCAGACCGTTCTCATGGATGCAGACGTCTCCGGACTGCCCCCAGATGAGGCGGGCAGTCGGGAGACGCATTGCACTGTGTATTGAAGAGAGTACAACGACTCCTTTGGGGTTCTTCCAGTCGATGAGTGCCCGGAGATCTTCAGGTGAGGGTTCCTCTCCAAGTACCGCAATATCGCCGAACATCCGGTAGCCCGGCCCGGCATAACGAGTGCGCTCAGGGAGGAGAGAATCGGCCTCAAAGGTATCGCGAACAGGTATCCAGGCTACGCCGTCTTTTACATACGGACGCCGAGTTGTATCAACCCACGCCTCACCCATCACCGTGCTGATTTTTTCTGCTGCGACCTGCCGTGCACGCATCGTTTCACATCACTTTGTTATCCAACAAGAACCAGCTGATCCTCGGCACTATCTTTTAAAACCCGGATCTCTTCGCCATTTTCTGCTGCAATCCAGGGTGGCAACAGGCATTCACGAGTGACATAGGTTTCCGGATCAAGAATGCCAACGTCATCCCCTTCCCGGTATATCACCAGAGCCACAATTGCATCGCGCACATTGCCAATGAGACGACCTTTCAGATCAGAAGTAAAATTCAGAGTCTTCCCTATCTGTAGATCAAATGCAAAGACCTGTCGGGCTTCACTACTTCGAATCTCATAATATTTACCGGAAAAAAAGATGACATCCCCTCTTCTGTACCGTGGAAGACGAACGAGATACGTTACCCGGTAGAGTGGCTTGCCATCACGTTCCCCGATCAGTTTTGGATGTTTTGTAATCTTTCCGCCAAGTTTTTTGGCTGATTCACGGGCAATAAGTTCACCCAGATGATGACTGCTGACAATAAAATCCACCCCGTCTTTTGTCTCATCACTCCGGGTGATAAAGGAAAGACGTTCGCCGTCTTCCTGCAGACTCTCTTCAAGATTATGTGCAATCTTAATGACCTGATCTTTCTCAAATTCAGAAGGAAGGCGGTCCATCGCCCGAATCTGAATGACGCCATTATAATAGCCTCCCGACAAACGCGAACAACGATCACACTGTTCCTTAATCCAGGTTAATCGTATGGTATGCTCTTCGTCAAACGGTATACCATAGATTTCTCCGCAAATATGCACCGTGACGAGAGAGCGGTTTGGCGTTATATCGCGAAAATCAATTTCAATGGAATCCTGGATCGCATCCTCATGCAGATGTATCGCTGAAAGTGCCAGTTCACAGGCAAGCGTCTCACGGTCGACTTTTGTATCACTCCATTGCTGTCCGGTTTTTACCGAATCGCAGGTAGTACAATAGGTGCAGGAGATCCGTGGTGTCACCTCAATAATTGTGGTCTCCGCCATTTTACAGGCAGGACACATTCCATCTTCGTCAGTTTTTCCGCCACAGCGCGGGCAAAAACGTTCGGTAATAGCCATTGAACTCAGAGCACCACGGCGTGAGGAATGCCACCGATATCACAAATCGCTGCCGGGTCAACCGCACCACAGGCGATTGCGCATTCAATGGTTCTTCTGCCGACAAGATTGAGGCTCCCCGCCTGTGCGAAACAGAGCTTCAGTTCATCTTCCCCGATCTCTTTTCCACCATAAAAAAATGCAGAGATCTCAAAATCAAACGAGTCTCCCTGCAGCGTTGTACCAAGAAGTTCCCGATCACAGACCGCTATGACCTTTCCCTGTGGAGATTGATTGATTTTCAGATACATTCTGTATAATGATGACCACTCACTCATCAAGAAACCTTTGTAAGATACCTGTTATTTTCGTCCGGTTACTGTTCAATTGAAACGCCATACACTCGTGAGGGGGTATCCCGGTGAACCTTCCACATCTGTTCACTTGTCACCTGTTCAGATTCCAGGAGTCGCCGTGTAAACCGTGGGACAGACTTCGGACCAATCACCGCTCCGGGACGAGTGTTGTCGTCCATATAATCACTTTCCATCATGCACTCACGGCCACTAGCAATTATTTGCGCAAGATTCTCGTGTCTGGCAATAAAAGACGGAACAAGAGACGTTTCAGGAACAGCAAAATGTTTCACAATGCGATCCTGAGCCATATTAGCATCACGTGCCATGTCGAGCACATCGTCACAGGGGCCACTTTCGGCATGAATCTGAAGAGCGCACTCACAGTCTGCAGCGAGGCAGATCGCATGTGCCAGAACCCGGTTCGAGGCGTCCCAGATATCCGGTGCGACCTCGTAATGGGGTCGGCCGGATTTCAGGGCAACGGCTTTGCCTTCCGCTACATACTGTGCGGCCAGATCAAGACCCCCTTTCATCAGTTCTTCTGCTTCAACAAGACTCATCCGTTCTGTAAGTTTCGTGATCTCAGCCGGGTGAACACCTAAGACCGGAAAAACCACGGGACCTGCCTCACGAATATCTTCAGCGATCTGTAGTGTCTCCTCAAATACCGGCAAAAAGTCATCGTCCCGCACCGGGTGAACACCCAGCGACCAGGAAGGTTTGGTTACGAGGAACATATGCGTGCCACCTGATCGGTAAAAATCTCTGGCAGCTTTGACGCCCCGGCCATTTCTGGGATCAAAATGGATATGATCGTCGGTGACCGGCATACCGGAAAGAATCATGCGACTGAAACGACCTTCATCATTGGATAGCCATCTTCAAGACGAAGCTGCACGGTGCACCGGGTCTCGTTGACCTTGCTCCTAAGGGTGACATCCAGCATCGTACCCGCGAGTTCACTATAACCAAAGGCGTTCAGTTTCATCTGACTGGTATCGATTCGTACCTGGACTAACTCGACAAACGGCTGAAGAGATACCGCTTTTTCGATGGCTATTTCAAGTGACCCTGCCGTTTCAGGCGAGACCGGCGTGCCAACAAACTGGTGATAGATAACGCCGAGTTTTATTCCTGCTTCAAACGCGGCCTGCACAGCATCATTCATGGTATACAGATTACACGATGTTTTAGATAAAAACGTGTATGAAACTGAGAAAAAATGGAACGAAAATGGGGAATCCCTACATCCTTTTCAGGAATCCGCGCCGGGGTTCATAATATTCACCGTTTCTGGTTAATTCATCGAGACGCTTTCGTACATCGTCACGGTCATGGTTGTTTCGCACCAGTTCCTGCACGATGGTATCGATGCGGGAGTATCCACTCTCATCTGCCAGATT
>CAZBGM010000124.1:0-3645 GCA_964491505.1 uncultured Methanomicrobiaceae archaeon
ATCCCAGCACCATCAGAAGAATAAACCATTTTTTCATCAAAATCACCAGATTTTTGGTAATTGAGATATATTCACGGGTTAACAGATAAGCTTTTATGAATTCTCTGGCTGAAAAACGCCGAAGCTCCTTAAAAATATAATGAAACGGGCCTGAAGGGATTTGAACCCCTGGCCTACGGATTAAGAGTCCGTCGCTCTTCCTGACTAAGCTACAGGCCCCGTTAATAAGTGCCTATACTACTAGTGAGTTGTCGGGTATAAAAATTGTGGAATGACTCATTCGCCAGAAGAGGTATGTTAATAGTATCAAAAGGAGTATCTTTGTACGCATGCCTGATACATTTCCGACCGATGAGTCGGGACATATACGCTATCTCGTGCTCGGATGCGGCAGCATTGGGTATAACGTAGTCCAGGAACTGGCAAAAGAAACCAACCAGTTCGTTATTATCGATCGTGATGAAAAACGGGTTGAAGACCTGAGGAATCAGGATTTTAACGCATATACACTGGATATTGAAGATCCTGATTTTCTTGAAAATATTCCTAAACCTGAATTTGTTTTTGTTTTAAGCCACTTGGATGCCGCAAATATTGCTGCGGTGAAAACTGTTAAGAAAAATCATCCCAACGCCTATGTCATTGCCCGGTCAGGAGACCCCATCTCTAACCGGCGTTTAGAAAAAGCAGGTGCTGATATTGTGATGAATCCGCAGGAGGTCTTTGCCCAGACCGCGCTGCGGTACATCCATAAACTTCGCTCTTCGCGTATGGCACGTCGTCTCAATTCTATGGTGTCAGGATGGGAGGGCACGCTGGGAATTGTTGTTCATACCAATCCGGATCCTGACGCCATCTCAAGTGCTATGGCACTCTGCGCCATTGGGCAGGCGGCAAGCGAAGGGAAACTCAAATGTGTCATCCTCTATGATGGGAAGATTGGACACCAGGAAAACCGTGCATTTGTAAATCTACTGGATATTCAGATGGATCCGGCCACCGAGGAGTCGATTGCGGCCTGTTCGTACCTTGCGCTGGTAGACTCCTGTCGTCCGGGAGCGAACAATGTGCTCCGTCCTGACGCACGGGTAAATATCATTGTTGACCATCACAAGGCGGCGGAAGATGCCGGACCCGCTGATGCTGATTTTGTTGACATCCGTCCGGGTGTTGGTGCCACGGCATCGATAATGAGTCAGTATTACCAGGAACTTGACATTCAGGTGGATACAAAGGTGGCAACGGCGCTGATGTATGGTATCCGTGCCGACACCCTGAATTTCAGTCGCCACACGACTCCTTTGGATTTACACTACGCCGCGTTTCTCCTGCCTCTTACCGATGAAGACCTTCTTGAACAGATCTCGTCGCCGTCAATGTCGCAGGAGACGCTGGACGTTTTCGGGGACGCAATACGCAGTAAAAAGATCATCAGTGGCTATCTCTTTTCCAATGTGGGCTATGTAAGAAACCGTGACGCCCTTCCGCAGGCGGCAGACCTGCTCATAAAACTTGAGGGCGTCAACACGGCACTGGTATATGGCATCACCGATGAGCAGATCATTATGTCGGCCCGGAACAAAGATATCCGCATGAACATCGGCAAGGTGCTTGCCGAGGCATTTGATGGGATGGGCAGCGCCGGTGGACACGCTAATATGGCCGCTGCAGCTCTCCCACTCTCCTTTTTCTCGCTTGTCAAAGACAAGGAAGAACTTCTTTCACTGATTACTGAACCCATTCTCGGACGCTTTATGGAACTGGTGGGCATCGGCGAAGAGGAGATCAATGAAATTTGAGGACTGGGAACCTCACTATCTCTCAATTTTAGAATATTTCGGATTCGACCGTGCTGGCGATGAGGAAGCAGCACACATTCTGGCTGACCTCATACCGTGGGATGACTTTCCTCTTCTTCGGGATATGATACAGGATCAGGAGGTAACGGTCTGTGGTAATGCGCCCTGCCTGAAAAGAGAAATGGATGGTATTGCCGGTGGCACTATCCTAGCAGCTGATGCGGCGGCAGACGCCCTCTATGCTGCTGGTATCCGTCCTGACGCAGTTTTTACGGATCTTGATGGTGCTGAGGATTCTTTTCTTGAAATGAATGAGGAGGGTACAGTGATGGTCATTCACGCCCATGGCGACAATATTCTGCTTCTTCGTCGCTGGGCACCGCGCTTTACCGGCCCCGTTGTCTGCACCACACAGGCGGCACCCTTTGGGCATTGCTACAACTTCGGCGGATTTAGTGACGGCGACCGCCCGGTCTTCGCTGCCGAAGAATTTGGTGCGGCATCGGTTACCATTCTTGGCTTTGACCTTGACGATGGCAGCGTCGACCCCATAAAGCGGGGAAAACTTCAGGTTGCACGCCGCCTGTTGGGTATGCTTGGATACGATCTATGAGCAGGAACGCTTGGATTATTGATGGGTATGTGGACGAGCCCGCCTGTTTTGGGGTGCCGCCGTACATTTCTCCGTATATCCGCACCTGTGCCGGTGTGCTCCGGGAATCCGGCTACGTAGTGAATTATACCACGATAGACGTTCTTCGGAAGAAACCTGTTCTTTTTAGTGAGATTGGCGCTGCTCAGGTTGTTCTCGTGATCGCTGGCATGACGGTGCCGGGAAAATATCTGGGAGGCACCCCGGCAAAACTCACCGAGCTCAATCAGATTGCTGTCGCCTGCCCCGGTGCCATGACCTGCATCGGCGGTCCGGTGACCTTCGGATACGCAAAGGAGGGCGGGACCCGAGGAGAAAAACAGGGATTTGAGGGCTATGATGTGGTTCTTGAGGGTGAGGTCGCCGCAGCACTTTTCCATGCCCTGCAGGACACACCAAAGCCGGGAGTTCTGAATTATGATAACCTCGACCGCTGGAGTGTGGCAGGTGCCTCGATAATCAAAGAGCATCCGTGGTATCCTCACATTCTCTGTGAGCTGGAGACCGCCCGGGGCTGTTCGCGGTCGGTGACGGGTGGGTGTGGGTTCTGCACTGAATATCTGTACGGCGCTCCCCAACACCGCAGCGTGGCAGGTATTGCTGCTGAGGTCGCCGCTCTCTCTGAGGCAGGTGCCCGTCACTTCCGTCTTGGCCGGCAACCAGATATCCTGACCTACGGGACGACCGGCAGAGCGGAATTTCCAGAGCCCGACCCTGCAGCCCTTGAAGATCTGTTTTCATCAGTCCGCCGGGCAGCACCGGAACTGAAAACGCTGCATATTGATAACGTCAATCCCGGCACTATTGCTCATCATGAAGAAGCCTCACGGGAGGCTCTCGCCGTCATTGTCAGGTATCATACGCCCGGCGATGTGGCAGCGTTCGGACTGGAAAGCGCAGATCCGTCAGTAATTACAGCAAACAATCTCAAAGCATCTGCTGAAGAGGTGCTGCGTGCCATTTCCATCGTCAACGAGGTTGGCGGTGTTCGTGAGGAGGGCATTCCCCATCTGCTTCCGGGTCTGAACTTCGTGTGTGGTCTTGCCGGTGAGACCGCCGCTACCTATGAGAAAAACCGGGCGTTTCTTGAGGAGGTGCAGCGTCGGAATCTTCTCGTCCGTCGGGTCAACATCCGCCAACTCATGCCGTTTGAGGGCACAAAGGCCTACGAAGAGAACACGCTGGGGCAGTATG
>CAZBGM010000125.1:0-3603 GCA_964491505.1 uncultured Methanomicrobiaceae archaeon
CTTCCCATCCGCCCAGGTCTCCAGCGTGGCAACCACGCCATCGTCCTCATAGGAATATACCCGGACTTTTTCATTCGTAAACGCAACATAGAACGTCTCATTGTCGTTTTTCACCTTCACCGTCACACTCCCCGAGGTGGCATTCGGATAACCCGCCTCTGCATCAATGAGCTCATCAAAACCAACCGAGTCCCGAAACCCGGTATCCAGCTTAACAAACGCCCATGCGTCGTCGGTCTTTTTTTCATAGTCAGAGATACGAACGACCGATACCGGACAGTCCTCAACCGTAGTGTCATACATCGCATAAGTGCCCGTGAACCGCTTGCGTGAGATCTCAATCTCAGCGGCTTCAAACGGGTTATCCGTGACCAGCGCCTCAGCGATAGTAAGGACCGCCTCATGGGTCGTAAACGGAGTCGTTAGGGGCCGGTCAGAAACCTTCACCGTGGACGTCACCATAAAATCAGCCATGATTATTCGCCTCCGCCCTCGCCGCCGAGTTCCGTCTTCGTGTTCGCCCAGGTCTCAACCGCAGTAACGATTGCATCGTCCTCGTAGCTGAAGATAACCATCTCAGCCCGGTCCAGCGTCAGGTAGAAGATCTCTGAGTTGTTCCCGCACTTAAACCGGCCGTGGAAGAGATCATCGGTCGGGTCGTGGCTTTCGGTTGCGTCCGTGAATGCCGGAGCCGGGATGCTCAGGTTGTCGATTAGGTTCACATAGCCATAGGGAACGTTTTCCGAGCTGCCGACCGGCGTGTCGATGCGTATGGACCCGACCCGTTTGCCACCGGCGTCCAGCATCTTCGTCACATATGAGTACTCACTCTCAGTAAGCTCCACAGTGCCGAAGCTGAACGGATCGGTGAGGATCTCCGCCACAAGAGCAGCATGCTGTGCCACCGTCAAAAGGGCCGGAAAACCAAGCACGGCCCGCTTGACAGTCGCAGTAGGGGTAAAATCAGCCATCTGTTTTCACCTCAAAAAAAGAACGGGAAAAATCCCGTTCAGGCCAGCACCGTCTGGGTATCGGCCCAGGTCTCAACAGCGGTCAGAACCGCATCGGCTTCATATGAAGTGAGCCGGGTCTTCTCACGGCTGAGTGAGACGTAATAGATCTCTCCGCCGTTTTCCTCGGTCTGGATGAGCTTCACACGGGCACTAAACACATCGTCGCTCTGATCGCGTTCGATAGTCACACCTGCACCGCAGGCGGTTGCAACGGCGTCAAGCACACCATTCGTGACAATCTCGGTAACAGCCTGCGTATAAGCGGCGGCCACCGGGACCTTCACACTGATCTCGCCGAGTTTGTTGAGTTCGGCGTCGTTGATCAGGAACTTCACGGTATATGATTGTGTTGCTATCTCTGCACTATCCGCTCCGGGCTTGTTGCTTACCAGATCGGTAAGAACGGTCCCGAAGGTAGTCACGTCCACGATGGGAGCAGTGTGCCCCCGTTCCGCGGACTTAACAATCTGGGTCTGCGTAAAATTCGCTGCCATTTTTCTGTTCTCCTCCCCGGTAGTGTGAGAGCCGGCACAACAAACGATCGCAGAAAGAGATTCATCAAAGAATCATTCATCTTCCGTCACACGTTAGCCGTCCTCACCTGCCGGGGTTACTATTCTGTTGCCGTCTGGTGTGGATACGCCGGCCCACCCCCGGCCATCCCCGACCACCAATAAACTCAGGTCCGGGCATCGGGAATACTGCCGCCAGCACAGACCCGGGCAAAGCCTTCATTCTGTTTTTCGGGCCACTCACAACAATTCCCTTCCACCACCTGGGCAGGCCGGTATATCCACCGACTCTTCCAATCTGCATTCATGACTGAAAAGGGACTAAAGGAACTGGTCTTCGAATCGCATCGGATGCTCGCCGAGCAGAGTGTTCATCTGCGGTGGATCTGTACCACCCTCGAAGAGATGAAAAGAGAAACGGACGGGCTTGAAAACCGGGTCCGTCACCTGGAAAGCTGGCAGGATCGACACGCCGGCCGGGAACGGAGACTGGCCGGGGCCGGTGGTGTCGCCGGCGCTGCCATGGGAACGCTTGCCGGGAGTGTGCTCTCGTTATTGGATTTGGTTAAATGAAGACAGGGATAAATCAGATAGCACCGGAACAAAAAAAGAACGGGAACCCTCTCTATTATACTATATATACCGTACTGAGAGTACTCTATACAGTACAGTATAAGCATCTGTCTTCTTTTTATTTCCGCGATGGTTTCATGTCGAATGAGGGGGTTCTGCGGCGTAAAAATTTTTCGGAGAGTGAACGTATCCTGAAGAGTCGTGGCTATTCAGGGAGTGATGTCATCTGAGCAGAAAAGAACTGCATGATCCAGCCACGACCACGGTTCGGGCAGAGAGAAAGGCCCTGTTACTTGCTGAGAAACTGGGCATCAATAAATCTCTCGTCTTTCGAAGAGCTCTTGACGCGGCCATTTCTGAGGGACTCAACGATACAAAAAAATCAGTTTCTCACGGGATGGTCCAGGAAGCCCGTGATTATTTTGATCTGCTGGTATCCTGCCACCGGGCAAAAGATCAGGAAGAGCACAGGGCCATTGAAACATACAGAACGGAATGTGAAGTCCGGGAAAAAGAGAGTGAGGAAATACAGCAGGCCGAACGTGACGCAGAACGCCGGAACCTCAGGATCAGAGAGCTAGAGGAAGAGAACCGTGCCAGTCATGCAGCAATGACTGACAACTGGACTGAGAACTTTGCGACAGGTGCCGACAGACTGATTGACGACGAAACTGTGCTGATATACCGTGATAAGTGTCTCCGGCTTCGAAATGACCCGGATAATGGAACAGCTTTCAGAGAACTGATTGTCACCATCAGCGGGCAGGCAGAATTTACAGACGGCCTTTCCCTGTCGGATCTCACAACGGTCGTTCTGGATTATATCACAGAACGGGCCTATCAGATCGAAAATCCTGATGAAGAGATGGAGGAAGAAGATGAAAGCAACGGGAACTGATACCAACCGGAATCCGGTGAAACGTGTATAAGACGCCAGCCTCACACCTTTTTTGGCGAGGGGCCCCCGTCCAGAATAGCTCCCTTACTATAAAATCGGTGAAAATCCCCTACTTCATTCCTTTCTCCAGAAGATACTCCGCTAAGAGCTGAATCTGCCGTTCATCAGCAACGTTATCTTCCCATTCCTTCCGTATAGGATCTGCCTCATCGTAGAAATCCGGCAGTTCCTCCAGCAGGCCTGAACATGATTCCTCACAGAAGCGTTTTATGCCCAGCATGATACCGGCACAGTACTCCCGGGACTGATCAACCATGCCCCGTTTGAAATACATATTCATCTCTTCAATATATTCGTCAAGGATCTCCTCCAGCATCTCATACGCACGTTCACAGGGTTCAATATAGCCATCGCGGGTCGAACCGGAAGTATCCCAGACGTCCTCAATCTTCGGGTAACTAAGATCATCAGCAAGACTCTCAGCTATCATCTCACTATCGACGTCCTCAAGAAACTCCCGCGCCAGTTCTTCAGCTCTGGCCGCAATCTCCGGGGAGGAACGGACCAGTTGCATGAGGATCTGTCTGGATTTTCCTGAAGGCAGGGT
>CAZBGM010000126.1:0-1192 GCA_964491505.1 uncultured Methanomicrobiaceae archaeon
AGCGTCGTGCTCATCCCATCCTCATATTTACTGATAGTCCGGCGCGAGACCCCCAGAAGATGTGCCAGATCGCCCAGAGATAAGTCGTTACGTTCCCGGAGTTCGCGCAGCAGACTTCCGTTGATATTGACATAGAGTCCGCCGGGCTGGGCATACACAAGCGGCGGAACTTCCTCCACAAAAAAGTCATACAGGGTCGGAGCGTTTGTTGCAATGATACCATAACGCAAATAGACCGCTCCTCGTTCAAGCTCAGAATCTCTCGCCTTCTCCCCGATAATAATGGGCTTACCGCCAAAGTGTTCGGCGACCAGATGCAGATCGTGTGCACTCTCTTCACTGACACTATCAATATGGGAAACCACCTTAAAGATCAGCAGTGAATCTCCTTTAGCCGTGACAATATCAAAACTCCGCGGACGCATACCATATGGTTCTGATACTTTGTAACCCGCCATGATCATGATACTGATCACGTTCTGAAGGAGGCGTTCGTGCAACATGGATGAAGGCAATCTTACTTTGCGAATCATTCCTATATAAACTATTGACATATGCTGATCGGCATTGATGATACAGATTCTCCTGAAGGGATGTGCACAACGTACCTCGGAGCCTTGCTTGCAGAACGGCTTGAAAACGCTGGAAACACAATTAAGACAGCCCACCTTATCCGCCTCAATCCAAATGTAAAGTTCAAAACACGAGGCAACGCTGCCATCTGTCTGGAGGTTATTGGAGGAGATACGGATGAAATATTTAGCATCGCGGAGACAACAATCGACGAGCTTGCCGAGACAGATCATCCCCGGACAGAACCAGGTCTTGTTCTCACAGAATCACCGGTCCCGGGTGCATTCTATCATCAGGCAGTAACCTCCTTCTGCTCCATTGAAGAGGCTCAAACGCTTCTGAAAAATACCGGTGCCAAATTCAAGGGATGGAAAGGAGGGAGAGGACTCATTGGTGCAACAGCAGCAGTATCGGCCGTTTCAGCCTCCATTTTTGATAAGACATGGGAATTCCTGGCCTACCGAGATCACAGAGAAAAGGGTCTGCGCCAAATTGAGGCCCCATCGTTGTGGGAAGCGGATCGCGCAACAACGCCACATACCTGGGACTCCGTAGATCCAGAAAACAACTGTATTGTATGCGTCCCCCACACTCCTGACCCAGTATTGTATGGTATTCG
>CAZBGM010000126.1:1292-3546 GCA_964491505.1 uncultured Methanomicrobiaceae archaeon
ACGGTGAAGTTCAGTGCATGGCTTATGAACCCACCAAAGGATTTCGTGACATCGTGCGATCCTTGTTACCCGGCGATACTATCACGATTTGTGGTAGCCTGAAAGAGGGCAGCATCAATCTCGAGAAGATGCAGGTCCACACCGCCCCGGCACATCGAAGAGCAGAAGCGCCAATTTGTGATTCCTGTGGCAAACGAATGACCAGTGCCGGGAAAGATAAAGGATATAAATGCAGAAAATGCGGAGAGCGGGCGGCTTCGCCGGATTATACCACCATTGCACGAACCCTTGTTCCCGGATGGTATGAGGTTCCTCCCTGCGCACGTCGCCATCTGGCACGGCCGTTGATTAGAGAACTACCCTGATCCCGCCACAATACTTCTCAGAAAGTATGCTTTTTATGCCCGGACACAGTATTCTCTATGAATGACACTGCGTTCAGGATCCCTTCCCGGCATTGGAACCAAATATGAACTTGATACCGATGAAGGCGATACGATTACCATAGTCTATATGGACAATGGCAGCGTTCAGCTCTATACCTGCCCAAAAGGCTGCTGTGACATTGGTGGTGCAGCAGAGCTCAATGCTACCGAAGCACGTCGTCTCGGCAATATCCTCACAGGAGCAATTATGGAAGCTGAGGAAGAAGGTGTCGAAGTGTCATTTTCGGGTCTGGAAAATCTTCGAATATCTATGCACTCGTACACTCTCGGTAAAAGCTGTGCCAACAAAACACTCCGGGATCTTGCAATCAGGAAAAAAACAGGTGCAACGATCATCGCCGTCTCCCGGGGAACAGAGGATACGGTCAGTCCACCACCAGATTTTGTTTTTAAAAACGGTGATGCTGTAGTTGTCATCGGTGAACGTGAACAGATCGAGAGGTTTGAACAGGATATTCTGGGTAAATGATTGAGGGAATAGCCTTTGCGCTTTTTATTTGCCTTATACTGGTTGCAATTTCCAAAAAATTTACCCTGCCCCCCATCCCACTTTACATTATTGCCGGAATACTGATCGGGACATCAGGTCTTGGAATTGTCGAACAGAGCGAAGTCTCTGATTTTCTGACGCAATTGGGACTACTCTTTCTGCTCTTTACGATGGGACTTGAATTGAAGCCCGACGAAGTGGCAGCCAAGGGAACTTCGTTTCTCGCTTCAGGAGCAATTGACTTTTGTATCAACGGGCTCATCGGTTTTGCTGCTGCCCTTCTATTGGGATTTCCTCTGTATGATGCCATAGTGATGATGAGTGCCTTTTATATCAGTAGTTCGGCTATGGCATTCTCTTCACTAATAGAGAACCGTCGCCTGATTTTCAAAGAGTCTGAGACGGTCATCTGGCTGATGGTATTTGAGGATCTGGTGCTTGTCCTAATCATGATTGTGCTATCAACCTCCGAACGCCGTCCTATTGTAGATATTGCTCTGATAATTTTAATGGTTGGAGGTATTTTTGGCATCGCGTATCTCCTCAGAGATTATATTAAGGCATTACTAAGCAGAAGCGATGAGATGCCCTTTGTGTTTACTTTTATCCTGGTTCTTGCTGCTGCAGGTGTTGCAGAATTTCTCAGCGTCCCGGATACGATAGCCGTTATCGCCCTCGGATCCGCTCTTTCAATGATTGAACCCCGCAGCTTTGAACGAGCTGCTAAACCCTACCGTGACGTATTTCTGATTGTTTTTTTTGTCTTCTTTGGGATCTCCGTGAATTTTACCGGCGGATTTTCCCTCATATTACTTCTGGGGCTGGGTCTCCTTGCCATTCTCTCAAAGTTGGTATCAGGACTGTGTATTGGTCGCGTTTTCCACGGATCATGGTCCTCTGGCATGGAGATTTTCTCACACAGTGCTTCACGCGGAGAGTTCTCGATTGCGCTTGCAGGAATGTTTGGCTCGCCGGTGATTGCATCAACTGTCGCCTCGATGGTCGTCATTACATCACTCATTGGTGGATTTTTGGGAAAATACAGTGGAAGGTTGCGAAAGGTCTTTCGAAAAAAAGTGCGTGATAAAGATGGTTCAGGCATTATTTGATGAGAATGAGATGGAACAATATGGCAAATTTAATAGTCCCATCACCGAATCTTCCGTAGATTTATATGAGCAGGCGTGCAACAAGATAACCGCCTGATCTATCCGGCTTTAAGGATTCATCGGCAGCAAAAAGGGGGCCTGTAGCTTAGTGGTGGAGCGTCCGGCTCATAACCGGACGGTCATGCGTTCGAATCGCATCAGGCCCATTC
>CAZBGM010000127.1:0-3524 GCA_964491505.1 uncultured Methanomicrobiaceae archaeon
TTCTGGTCTGCAAAGAAACCTACGAGAAAGATGGGTATAATCCTCTCACCGAAGAGACGGTTCGGGTGAACCGCAACCGCGTCGTTGTGAAGACAGATATTCCACTATTTTCTGAAAAAGAAGGAAAGGATCTGGTTGATCTACTGCTTGGCCGGTGAGATGGCAATCGTCATCGGCACGCCTTCCACTTCCCATTCCTGAGAAAGGGCAGCAGATTCCGGCACGGTCCAGAGAAGTTCTGATGCCCGGACTTCTTTTGCAATATTATCAGTCCACGGCAGAAGGAACCCGGCCGTTTTCTCATCGCCGACGCTGATACCTGCGTGAATATAATCCTCGACATTCAGGTCAAGCTGGCGGCGCATCTCCTGAATCCGGCGGATAACTTCACGGGCATAGCCCTCTGCCATGATATCCTCATCAAGGGTCACATCCACGCAGACCGCTGCATTAGACATCGCCGCTGAGAAGATTCCTTCCGGCAGTGCCTCGTGGAAGTTGACGTGTGATGCGGTGATCTCATAATCGCCGACAGTGGCTTTTCCTTCTGCCTCAATCGCTGCCTTCAGAACAGTGACATCGGTGCTATCGATCGCCGCTTTTATCTTCGGGCCCTCTCTGCCAAACTCTGGTCCGATGGCCCGCATGTTTGCTTCAGCAGACCATGCCATCCTGTCCCAGGTGCCTCTGACGACGGTGACCTCCCGGCTGTTCGCACGGTTTTTGCAGAGTTCCTGCATGGCCTCAACCGCTGCTGCCACTCCGTCTGAGTCGGTGAGCACCAGAGTCTCACAGACTGGCCAGCGCAGTTTGCGTTTGCCATCCTGCCGGGCGGTCGCGACTGCCTCGTCAAAGGAGCGGATGATAGCCATCCGGGTCTCGAGCTCTTCGTCAACAAGCGTAATGTCACCGCTCCACCAGTCCAGCATATGCACACTTGCCGGGTCACCCTCTACGCGAAGGTTCTGGTATATTTCCTCGGCGATATGCGGGGTGACGGGTGCTATCAGTGCAATGAGGCGGCGCAGCACGAAATACATCGTCTCGTAGGCCTGAACCTTCTCAGGTGCGTCCTCATCCAGCCACATCCGGGGGCGGACGAGCTGAACATACCAGCGTGAAATGTCCTCAAGGATGGTGTGCACCATTGCACGGGTTGCCTTGTGCAGGTTGCAGACCGCAAATTCCTCTCCGACCGTTGCGCCCAGTGAGGCGATGCGGGAGATGATCCACCGGTCCTCGTCCGGCATCTCGCTCAGATGGGATTTGATATATTCGCCGTTCCAGACGCCATCTGTCGTTTCCGGGGTGAAGGAGTCGAGGATCATGTAGGGCAGTGGGAAGCGGTAGACGTTCCAGAGAATATTGACCGCCCGGTTGGTGGTGCGGATGCCTTCCCAGTTAAACTTCAGATCATCCCACGGCGCCGAGGCTGAGAGGATATAGAGACGCAACACATCGACGCCGGTCTTCTCGACGACCTCTTCAGGGGAGACAACATTGCCGAAGGACTTGCTCATCTTGCGACCCTCGGCATCGAGCGCGAATCCGTGCATCAGCACCGACTTGTACGGGGCACGGCCGAAGTTGATGACCGAGGCACCCAGCTGGGAGTAGAACCATCCACGGGTCTGATCCTGTCCCTCGGTGATGAAGTCTGCCGGCCAGAGCCGGTTGAACTCCTCAGATTTCCCGGGGAAGTGGATGGTCGCCCAGGATGCCATTGCTGAATCGAACCAGACATCGAAGATATCCTCCACCCGGTGCATCACACCGCCGCAGGAACAGGGCATGGTAATCTCATCTACGTAGGGCCGGTGCGGGTCGGTAAGCGTACTTCCGGCAGCTTCGTTTAATTCCGCCATCGTCCCAAAGACCCGGTGATTCTCGCAGGTATCGCACTGCCAGACCGGAATCGGAATACCCCAGTACCGCTGCCGGGAGATGCACCAGTCACGGGCGTCTGCCACAAAGTCGTGGAACCGGGCACTGCCCGCCCAGTCCGGATACCAGGTGACCTTCTCGATCTCACCCAGCATCGTCTCTTTGATCTTCGGCACGGCAAGGAACCACTGCTCGGTTGCAATCGAGATAATCGGGGTCTTGCAGCGCCAGCAGTGACCATACCGATGCACAATTCTCCCGGAATGGAGGAGGTAGTCACCCAGTGCCTCAAGAACGGCGGGGTCGGCGTCTTTTACGAAGGTGCCTGCGAAGATACCGCCCTCATTCGTGAACATTCCGGCACTGTCGACGGGGCAGGGGGCAGCGAGTCCTTCTTTCAGACCGACGAGGTAGTCGTCCCACCCGTGTCCGGGGGCGATGTGTACCATGCCGGTATTTTCAAGGGTGACGTAGTCTGCTGCGACGACCCGGTGCTCGATATCACGCTGGAGGGGCACGGTGTCCACGAGGGGTGAATCATAGATGGTGCCAACCAGATCGGCGCCGGTTTTGGTCTCAAGAATGGAAAAGTCCTGATAGCGTCCTTTGCGCAGCACTGCCTCGACGAGGGGTTCGCCGATCCAGAGAATCTCTTCCACGCCTTCTTTGACAGCTTTCACCCGTGCATAGGTGAAGTCGTCTTTGACCGCGACGGCCACGTTGGCCGGCAGTGTCCATGGGGTTGTGGTCCAGATAAGGAGGTATTCGTTCTCGCGTCCCCGGATAGGAAACTTCACGAAGATTGACGGGTCTTCCTCGTCCCAGTATTCTACCTCAGAGTCGGCGATGGCCGTCTCACAGCGGGGACAGAGGTTAACAACCCGGTTGCCGCATTCAAGGAGGTTCTTCTCATCTGCCTGTTTCAGGGTCCACCATGCCGCTTCCACGTATTCGGGTGTCAGCGTCTGATAGGGATTATCAAAGTCCATCCAGATCCCAAGGGCCCTGAACTGGTCACTCATGATCTCCTTGTGGGTGATGGCGAAGTCCTTGCAGCGCTCAATAAAAGCTGAGATGCCGTATTCCTCGATATCTTTCTTATTTTTGAACCCAAGTTCGTTCTCAACCCGGACCTCAATGGGCAGGCCGTGCATGTCGTATCCGGCACGGTCGGTGACGTTGAAACCCTGCATCCGCTTGAAGCGCAGAATCGTATCCTTGATTATTTTATTCCAGGCGGTTCCGAGGTGGATGTGGCCGGTTGTATAGGGTGGACCATCCACAAAAAAGAAGTCCTTTCCTTCTGCCCGTGCTGCTTTGACCTTCTGGTAGGTCTCGTTTTCAACCCAGTACTGCCGGACTGCCGTCTCGACCTCACTGCCATTCCAGTTTCCTGTCACCTCTTTCACGAAAGAATCCCCTTAAACGAGTTATTGTCCTATTAATTGAGTCGTCAGTGAAGAAAAGGTATTGGGAGTGGTCTGACAGTATCACATCGTTCTGTCTGTCGTGGCCTGTTCCTTATGCCTGATGACACCAGATTATCAGACGAAAACTATTGGTAGCTCAGGTCTGGACACGCCGGAGCACGCCGGTCTCTTCTGTCCGGTACCCGCCCATTGAGGTGAGAATCTCTTTGA
>CAZBGM010000128.1:0-3523 GCA_964491505.1 uncultured Methanomicrobiaceae archaeon
GAGTCTGAGAACATAGACCGATTTCACCCGGTCCCATTCCTCGGCAGGAATCCCCAGGCGCTTTGTAAATTCCTTTGGAGCATCGCCATAATCAGCATAACTGAGATCCGTCTTTGAAGTAATCCAGTCGTTTTTGAAGACCGGACCACTGACATATGAAGCCTCGTCGTAAATCTTCTCGTTTAGGGCGTTCATAATCTCAAGATTAGTGTTTCCTTTTTCATTGAGGGCCATGATGACGATGTTAAAGTCCGGCGCTTCGACGAGAGGTTCAAGCAGAAATTCCCGGCCTGCAACTTTGATGGTTTTTGTTCTCTCAAGGGCCTTTGAAAACATCTGTGCCCCTTCGATACTTCTCCCGATAATCTGTCCGTAACCGGTAATATTCAGGGGAATAACCCGATGGGCTACCCAAACCGAGGCTGCCATCGCACCAGACTTTGAACCTTCCATGATATAACTGCCGAGCAGTGTCGGAGCGTCTCCCTCTCCCGGTTCGAATACATACGCGGCAAAATAGGAGATAAGATCCAGAATCATTTTGTCTTTGATAGCAATTCCCCCCGCTGCGTAAGGGATATAACCCATTTTATGAGGGTCGATTGTAATGGAATCAGCTGAGGGGACTGCTTTATAGGCCTCATATATGTCCTTTGAAGGCCAGGAGGATTCATGTACAAAGATGCCATCATCCTTTAGCCGTTTGCACAGTTTGTCATACCCGATAAACTGACTGTCCTCATCCAGAAAGAGTGACCGGGAATATCCCCCATAGGCAGCATCCACATGGAAATAGAACGAGATACCCTTTTTTTCGTATTCGTCACGAAGTGCTGCAATCTCATCGATTTTATCAATAGCTCCCTCTTCTGTTGTTCCAAGAACGCCTACTACAGCGAGAATTGGGATCTGTTGTCGGATATAGCTCTCAATTGTTTCTCTGAGGATTCCGACATCCATATGATAGTGGTTGTCGACCTGCACCGCAACGAGATTTTTCTGGCCTATTCCCAGCACATCAGCTGCTTTTACCCAAGAGTAGTGCTTTGACTGCGGAACGAGGACTACACCAAGTTTTCCGGTTCCTGCGCCATTTCCCCGTGCTGATTCATTGCGTACCTCATCAAAAACATCTGCTGCTTTTACCTTGTCTATCAAATATAGAATTATTGGTACCGGTAGATTCAGAAGTTCCCATTCTCCAAGACCCTGAACAAGATCAGGGTGAATCTTTTTAACAGCGAGTGGAAATGATTTGAGATTTCTGGCAAGCCAAAGTCCCTCATAATTTGCAATAGTGCCATCACAGGTGATGTGCCCCCATGAGGTTGCCGGGTCATAGCCCAGCATCGTTGCCATGTCTTCTCCGGCCTCAATTTCCATTGGTGTTGTTGCTGTGGATGCTTCATAAGCGCAATTGTTGGGATTATAAAGGGTCGTTGCCATGCAGGCGAGGTTTGCCACCATGAGTGTGTCGCTGTTCATATGGCCAAGATATCCTGCTGAAAACCCTGGCATGGAGGTCTGCTTCAGTTTTGATGAAAGCTCGAGAAGCACCTCTGTGGTCCTGTCCAGAGTTATCTGATAGTCTTCACTGCGCCGGTCGCGTGGTTCAGTAACTGTGCGATCTTCGGGATGAAAATTGCGGCGCCAGTGCATGTGTTCTTCGATAAGAAAGTCCAGAATTTGTCTGAAATAATCTCGGTTTTCAGACTTTGGGCCGAGGAAAAGGGCGTCCACCTGAAGATCTCCGGTCGCCTTCAGGGACGTATCAGGATTTTGCTCTTTAGTTTCAGGTTTCATATGATTTCATCTCCAGGTTTGGATAGCATCAACATCGGTTCATCTGACCGGTATTTCGTACACTTCTCCATCAAATCACCTCTGTTGTGTCGTCTGGCTGATTGGTAAGTTTCCATTCGGGTTTTCGCATTCGGTAGATGAGAAGTGGAATGGCAACGACAACGACAACGACAACGACAACGATGGTCCCAATGATCATGAAAGCCTCAAATCCAAGGAATCCATCTTCGATAATCTGGCTGGGGGGAAGGAGTGCCAGAAGGAAGAGAAAAGCCATCGCCACAAAACCAAATCCTGCCACACCCCACATCCCGATTTTTCCTCCTGGAATTTTAAAGGCACGGGGAACTTCTGGATGGGTATATCTGAGTTTTATGGCAGCGGCATACATGAGGAAATACATTACGATGTAAACGGAGGTAGTCAGAGCAAAGAGCATCCAGAAGGAACTGTTGACATCACCCGGAAGAATGACATAGACTGCTCCCCAGAAGGTGATGAGGATGCCCTGCAGAATAAGCATGTTGACTGGGATTCCGTTTTTGTTTGTCTTCTGAAGGATTGGGGGCAGGGTACCTTCACGGGCTGTCACAGAAAGACCCCGTACCGGTCCAAGAATCCAGGTCGAAACCTGACCAATTGCGCCTATAGCGATGAAAAAGGCAAAGAGTGCTACCAGCCAGCCTAAGCCGGGTGTGCTGAATATGACTACAAAAGTCTGCATAATGCCCGCCAGAAGGTTGAGGTTTCCTACCGGAACGAGCATGGCGACAATCAGTGAACCAATGATACTGATCCCGGCGATAATTAGGCCAACGACCAGAATTCCCAGAGGGTAGTTCCGGGTCACATTTTTTATCTCGCGGGCATGGGTTGCCGTCATCTCAATGCCGATAAACATAAAGACAAATGTCACGAGCAGTACCAGGCTCTGAATCTGTGAAAAGTCAGGAATTAGGTCTGCGGCTGTTGGTGTAAGGGTGAGCTGTACCGGGTTTCCTGCCAGAATATACCAGAGTCCGCCACCGATCAGCACCGCTGCCGGGATGAATGTTCCGATGGCAACCGAGATCGAACTGATACGTGCATAGGCTTTCATACCATGCAGGTTGAGATAGGTCATACCCCACCAGACGATTACGATTATCACAAATTCATAGAATTTGTTGCTGGCGAGTGTAGGGCTGAAGACATAGGTTAAGGTGGCGGCGATAAACGTGAGAACACTAATGAAACCAATGGTCATCTGAAACCACTGAAGCCAGACCGCGGTAAATCCCCATTTCTCACCAAACGCCTGTTTTACCCAGACATACACACCACCTTCCTGTGGCCAGCCGGTTGCAGGTTCAGCTGAAATAAGTGACGCCGGGATCAAATACAGCACAATTGCAAGGAGCGTAAAAATGATTAATTGCCATCCCAAAACTCCCTGTGTGGGAAATGTTCTGATACTGACAATCGCAGCAGATGTGATCAGATTGAAGGTAATCAGACTGATTGTATAGCCGTTTCCAGTTGAAGTACCCAGGAGCCTTTTTCCTCATGTGAGGTATAATGATGAAGATAGTATTATATGTATCTTCAGACGGGTTCGGAAAATGAACAAAACGCTGAAAATCTCTCTGTTGAGAGCATTTGGCGTAAATATTCTCTCGTTTATTTTGAACACGAATGAGATAGTTCTTACTGAATATTATCATTTCAGCATAAGAAAATT
>CAZBGM010000129.1:0-3505 GCA_964491505.1 uncultured Methanomicrobiaceae archaeon
GTTCTGCTGCCTTTATCCGCTGATCAAAGAGCCGGATACCACGCAGGAGATCAATCTTCCGAAAACCCGGCCAGTAGGGGGCACAGAAATAGACGGCCGATTCGTTGCCGTTGGCAATCCACGGCAGGAAATTGGAGGTTCGACGTTCATTGCCTGTGCGGATGATAAGATCCACCGGCGGAAGTTCCATCCCTTCATGGAGATGACGTGAGATTGCCTCAACATCAATCGCATCCGGTGTCAGGGTACCTGCCTCTACCTCTTCTAATACCGATTTAATAGCAAGCACAATCTCGTTTCTGCCGCCGTAGGCGATGGCGATGTTCATATAGAAATTGCTGTAATCTTTTGTCGCCGCTTCTGCCTCGTCAATGGTTGCGAGAATATCCGGTGGAATCAGGGATCGGTCGCCAATCATCTGGACGCGGATACCATACTTATGCACCCGTTCATCGGTCGCCACTTTCAGAAATTTTTCCTTAAAGAGCAGGAACAGTTCTGAAAGTTCCTCTTCACTGCGGTTGAAGTTCTCGGTCGAGAATGAATAGAGAGTGATATGCTCAATACCCAGTTCATGCACCCAGTCGAGCATCTTTTCGGTCGTCATAGCCCCGAGACGGTGCCCCACGGCGACATCAATACCCTTCTCCTTTGCATAACGCCGGTTGCCGTCCTGAATTAAGGCGATATGCCGGGGAATGTGCGTGCATTGGTTTTCCAGATGCCATTCATAGAACTGGTCCACCCAGTCCCGTGGGTTCATACTCATACGGGCATGACCTCAACAATCATGCCGCCGTTTGGGTAGCGCTCGATAATCTGTTTCTCGCCCGGAAAGTCGTCGGGAAATTCGGCCAGAAGATACCAGGCACACTCAATATGATCCCCGCAGTCCTCAAAAAGATCATCTTCCAGATCGTCAGGAAGGGGTGCTGTCGGAACCAGATGGCCGTATACAACCGTTCCGTCCTCGGTAATCTCCTCAAAGGAACGGCTGGTGTTCTCTGCGATACGCTTTAAGCGTTCACGAAGCTGCACCGAGTCCTTGAAGCTTGAGGTGCAGAAATGCACCTTCTCTTCGTCAAGGAGGCAATTTGCCCAGCAGGCCGCTCCGGAGACGGCGTTGTGGTAGTTGTCTTCCAGATCGTAGCCTCTCCGCCGCATCGCCTCGGCGTTCGTCTCACTCCATTCCAGTTCATTAATATTAAACTGTGAGACAAAGGGGAGCGTGACCCGTAGGTCTTCAAGCCCCGGGAGAGACGGCACTTCAATCGTGGCCTCCATTCCCAGCTCCTTTGCGTTCTCAATCGCCGCCATAAACGGCGTATCGAGGATATGTTTCCAGACCTCATGGGGCGGGTGAAACCGGATCTCGTCAACCACCGGAGCAATCATCTCCAGTTCTTCACGTGATGGGGCGGTGCCGGTATAGAGATGGATGTGATGGTCCGGGCCGAAATGCTCCTTTAACAGAGAGCAGTAATGCACCAGTTTCTCCGGTTCCAGAAACGCCTCACCGCCGGTGACACCGGTCCCCAGCGCACTCATATTCTCTGCCTCTTCAATGAGATCAGCGTCAGTGGTTACTATCCGGTCATTGGCCCAGACCGTATCCTTCCCCCGGCGTTCATCTGAGATTGGGCAGTACCAGCATGAACGGTTACACTTCCCGGTCAGGAAGAGGACCAACTTGGCGCCCTGATAGCATAAGGTGCATCCCTGATTGAGCATTATCGCGCTGCCGCCTCTATAAGCCGTGTCATCACAAACTCTCGCCCGAGGGCTTCAAGGAACCATCCGGCACGGGGGCCGCGTTCTTTGCCGAGAATGGCAAGGTAGATGCCTGAAAAAATCTTCTTGCCGGGAATGTCAGTTGTGTTGCTGACCTCGTAGATGGCATTGTGCAGATCTTCGGCATTCCAGCCTTCAAGGGTGCTGAAAGCGTCTGCGAGTGCTGCCATTCCCTGCTGCTGTTCCTCAGTGAAGGTAACGTCTTCCGGCAGTTTCGTCTGCACAGTGAACTTTACCATGTCAGGTGCATATTTTTCCACCCATACCTTCGCCCGTTCGGTGCGGCGGAGGACGGCATCTTTATTGGTGACGTCATAGCCGCTCCGTGTCAGGATCTCGAAGATGGCATCGGTGCTCTGGGCAATCTGTACGACGGTGACGAGGTGCTTGAACGGAATATCGGTAGCGACCTCTGAGATCTGAGAGAGTTCATAATCGCGGGATTCCTTCGCATCGGCAACCCGGGTATACTCTTCAATGAGGGTGAGAAGACCCATGCCGGGGTCGAAGGTGATGGCCTTCTCCGGACGGGCCCGCACAATAAGGTAGCGCAGCACATCCGGCGGGACAATTTCCAGCATATCAACAATGGTGATGGCAACTCCGGTCGAGGATGCCATCGCGCCTTTGCCTTTCAGACTGATCCATTCGTAGGGCACCGGGAAGGGGGCAGACCCGCCGAAGACGTTTTCAACTATCTCTTTGCCGGTATCATACGAACCACCGGCGGCGGCGTGGTCTTTGCCAAACGGCTCAACGGTAATGCCCTGTGCCTTCCAGCGCATCGGCCAGTCAACCCGCCAGACCAGTTTTCCCTCGCCTTTGCTGTAATCGGCGTATCCTTCGTAGCCACAGGGACAGCGGTAGTGTACGGTTGTTGTTTCGGGGTCGTGGTCGAGGAAGGTCGCGGCGGAGATGGTGCCACACTCTTTACAGATTGGGTAAAACGGTGTCCAGTCGTCGGGAAGCGTTCGTCCGGATACTCGCTCAAGAATCTCTTTGACCTCGTCACGGTGTTCAAGGGTTGTTTTAATCTCCTCAGTAAAGGCTCCGCTGCGGTACATCTCGCTGCTGCGGATGACCGTTGGGTGTATATCAAGCTCGTCTAAGGCCGCTAAAAATGGCTCAAGAAAGTGCTCGGCGTAGGAACTGTGTTTTCCGCAGGGACAGGGAATGTCACTGAGTGGCATGCCGATATATTGTTCGTAGGAGTCCGGCAGGAACGGGTAGACCTTCCGCAGGGGGTCAAAATCGTCTGCGTTGTAGATCAGTTCTGCTTCAAGTCCCCGGTCACGGATGGCTTTAAAGACGAGGTCGCCGGTAAGACTCTCGCGCATATTGCCGATATGGATCGGGCCTGACGGGGTAATGCCCGTTGCTATCCGGTGCGGGATCGTCTGATCGACGTCCGCTGCTGTCACATCTGCCCAGTGTATTTTTTCACTCACGTATTCTTCCACCAGATGGTATTCGTGCATATATATTGGTCTTCTTAGATTAACAACATTCAGGTTCTGGTGGGTTTACGGCAATGGCTTTTATAAAGTCTGGATGTCATATTCTCGTTTAGGATGGATGCTGCATATCATGAGCAGGGCCTTTCGGAAATAATCGGTTTTATTCTGCTTATTGCCATTTTGATGGTCGCACTAACGGTCTACTTTACCTATACGGTTCCGGCGATTGGCCGTGAGGGTGAGATAAACCATATGAC
>CAZBGM010000130.1:0-3489 GCA_964491505.1 uncultured Methanomicrobiaceae archaeon
TGAGAGCATAAGTCACCGTTCGTATTGAGGGAACGGTTGCTGAAAGGTCTGATTCACATTGAACTGAAACTTCATCATCGGATTATTTCTCCCTGATTTCTTCTTCGGTTTCCTTAGACCACTCAATCAGTTTTTCTCGAAGTTCTTCTTTTGAAGGGAGATACAACTGATATCGTTGGGCAAATACATTTACATTTTCAGGCAGAGTCAGTTCTACCAAGGCTTCATTTTTTGTCTTACAGAATATGATACCGATAGATGGATTTTCATCATCCAATTTTACATGCCTGTCATAATAGTTGATATACATCTGCATCTGTCCTAAATTTTCATGAGTGAGTTTTCCGATTTTAAGATCTATTAAGACATAACAACGAAGAAGCCTGTTATAGAATACCAAATCTACATAAAAATGGTCAGAGTCAAAAGTAAACCGTTTTTGCCGTGCTTCAAAAAGAAATCCTTTGCCAAGTTCAAGGAGAAATTTTTCAATTTTATCGATTATCGCAGATTCCAAATCACTTTCAGAATATTTTTCTTTCTCATCAAGTCCAAGAAATTCAAGAACATATGGCTCTTTAAGCATGTCTTCAGGTCGCCGTATCTGAAGGCCGGCGTTTGACAATTCACGGATGCTATCTTTGTCCCGGCTTAACGCCAATCGTTCATAAAGTCCTGAATTAAACTGTCTTTTGAGTTCTGAAAGAGACCAACTGTTCTCAGTTGCTTCTATCTCATAAAAGTGACGCTCATCCTTATTTTTAATCCCTATAAGAAATACATAGTGTGACCAGCTTAAAGCAAAGGCCATTATATTGGCGCTGGACCCGGATTTGAGAGACTCACCAAAATGACGGTCACCCTTGTCTGCCAATTGCCCAGACAGTGTCTGGGTTATTCCACTGGAAATCGCAGTATTGCCGGTTTCCAAACGTCCGGAGTCACAGTATTCGAGGTAAAAACGCCTTATATGCTCTAAATTTGACTTCGAAAATCCTCTTCCAAACTCTTCGGTTCATTTGAGAGAGAGTTCACGAAGAACCTTTTTTCCGTATTCAGCCCGCTTTTCACCAGACTGTTCACACTCTACAATGAGCCTTCCGATTTCAAAATTTGTTAGTACCTGTAACGTGTTTATCTGGTAAACGGCTGTGTTCCGTGCAGATTGTATAAGATGGCGAACTTCATGAAAAAGAGAGAGGACTTCGTCATTTTCTGCTTCCGGAGTGTTCTCTTTTTTTCGTTCTTTATCCATATACGACACCTTATACTGTCCTGAAATCATTAACACCATGCGATTTCATGATTTGCACCGCGTTTGCCCGAAGTTGGTCATTACCAGCTAATCCTCCATCAAGGCATACTACACGAGCTGGTTCCTGAATAACCTGAAAAAATCCGCCATTGCCCGGCCAGGGAAGTCCTAAACGTTCAGTCCCTGCACCAATACTATCTCCAGGAGTTGCCCGCAACCGTTCGAAATCAATGTTATCTTCTGTGAAAACCTCAGGAAAAAGATCCCGCAACCGCTGATATTGCCCCTGTTGAATTGAGGATGATTGCAGATCAAATTTTTCCGATATCATACTACCAGATTCACCCAAATAAATATAAATTCTCTCTTTCCACTTGTAGCCTACGTTTGACCGTTGGGATCAAACAGTGCCTGAAATATTCATTTCATGCGTGTTTTTCCGGGAGCAGAAGCGGAGAAAAAGTGAGGGGTTCGGGCGTAAGAGATCCTAAATCACGAAGCGAGCAGCCCGACTGAAAGGAGGGTAGGAGGGTAGGAGGGTGTACGTGAGTGGCAGGCGGCATCTCCACTCTCCATAATCCACTCACTTCCGGCAAAATGTTCGGGCACCCTTAGGCAGACCACCGAATGTGATCTCGTCAAAGCCATTTATCCCGGTGGGGGATTTTTCGAGTGCTTCCGGGGGTATAGAAATATTTTCTGTCATTTTAACTGCTCCTCTGCTGGATTAAACTGAATGTAGAGGAATCTGGATTAGACATTATTAATTGTATGTGTTGCAGCGATCGTTCTGAAAACACATGAATGAGAGGAATGGTTCAGAGAGAAGGGTCATGGCATCGTGAAGGGGTTCCCGGGGACAAATAACAGCCTAATCTGAAAGATTTTGTTATTATAATGACCCCATCCAAACAACTTATATCTTCAGCCACACATGTAATTTTAGAATTCTTATTATTGCACAGAAGAATCCTGCATGGAGAGATCAATGAAATTTCAGGTCATTATTCAGGAAGACTCTGAAGACGGAGGATACAACGTCAGTTGTCCTGCCCTTCCCGGTTGCCATTCACAGGGTGAAACCATTGAAGAAGCTCTTGCGAACATAAAAGACGCCATCTGTGGGTGTGTGGAAGTACGGAACGAAGACACTCTTACATCCAAAAATGCCCGGATTATAGAAGTAGTTGTCTGAATAATCCCAAGCTTCCTGTCATTTCAGGACAGAAAGCTGTAAAAGCCTTTTCAAAGGCGGGATGGGTTGTTCGCAGACAGACCGGAAGTCACATTATTTTAAAAAAAGAGGGAATGCCAGTCACCATCCCGGTTCCTCAACATAGTGAAATAAAACGGGGAACGCTCCGGAACATCATCGCTGATTCAGATCTGAGTGTTGAAGATTATAACTTTCACTTCCCGGATCAGATTGATTGATCGGCCAAAAAATAAAAAAAGAATATTGTCTGGTATCTTCTTTCAGGGAAATCCCCCCTCCCCGGTTTACTCCTCCCACGATGCAATCAACATCTTATAAGCCAGATCCCCACCAAAAATATCTGCACCATTCATCTTAAGGACCGGATTTCGCTCAAAAAGGCTTTCGATATGTCTGATTGAGGCCAAATACCCTGATATCTCCTCATAATAAAGACTAACTCCTTTCTGTGCTGCTACTGCCAGTTCTTCATCCTGCATCAGACCCTCAATAAAAGGCTCAACAAAAAATGGCATGGCATTCGGTTCTAAAATAGTCTGAAAAAAAACCACGTTCATCAACGTATTGGCAACGCCCTGTTGCTCTTCAAAGGGAACCGGCTTCGTCTGGTGGTGCCGACACCGGGCCGGAACAATCTCACTCAGATACTCAAAACATCCGAGGATAGAGTCAGCGTAGAGATCCCTGCCACAAAAAACACCAAACGGATCATAAATCACTGGTTCAGGAAGAGATTCCTCCAATCCTTTATCTTCCCAATATTCTGTCTCGCATTCCCCCTCCTCACCGGTCTCTGCGAAGATTTCGGCAATAACATCATATTTGCGAAGAATTAACGGGCAGACAGAAGGGTGTTTGGTTGCAGCATGTTCTGCCAGGGCAAAGATTTCATCGTCAAACTGACTAGTTTGTTGTTTAATATCTGCATTGTCGAATTTAATGTCACGGAACTGTTCATAAATAACGGCCAGACGCATATTCATCGCTTCGATAAATCCCGCATCCGTGAGATAATACC
>CAZBGM010000131.1:0-3463 GCA_964491505.1 uncultured Methanomicrobiaceae archaeon
TGGTCATGGTAACCGGTGAGAGTTCACCGATTAATCTTGCCATGAATGCCTGGGATCAGATGGTTGTCACTCTCGGTGGCGCACCCTCAGGCAAATAATCCAACAATTCCATTTTTAAGTTCATTCAATCTGTTTTACACGCGACCCTTAGTGGCTGGATAACCTTTATTATCTTATAAAATGACTCACACATTACCGAAAAGAAGGTGTGAGAAATGCGAACGATTTACGAGAAGATGGTAAATGAGGCGATGGGTGCCCAGCGTGCCGACGTCTCGATTTTACAGGAGAAGCGTGGTACTGAGTTCCACGTTAAAGACGGCAAACCCTACGTGGACGCCGTGAATGCAATGACGGTGGGAACCGGCCAAAGTAAGGCAGTCTTTGACCTGCACAAGACATCAGTGAACGCCCACTTCGACACCCTGACGAGTCTGACGGACTATGTACGCCCGGAGGACGACCCGTTTGTAGAACACTACCAGACGCCGTGTATTCTTGAAATCCTCTACGAAGAGGATCCTGGTTTCCGCGCGAGCGTGGTCACCTTCATGGAGGCAATCAGCGACCAGGAAGCTATCGTTGGTCTGGAGTCGGTACGGCGCTACGCCGGATTCTATGGCCCAACCTGTGTGGTGGACTTCGCTCTGATTCCCGGAAGCACTTCCAATGTTGTGAACCAGATCCTGCGTAAGACCGATATCCCTGAGGCACACAAGAAAGCGATTCTTGCTGCCAAATCCTGGGGTATGAACACCTCCTACGGTATCGGCGATGTTTTCGCTCACGCCGTAGAAGATGGCCGAACCGTCGAAAGCGCGGTGGATATGGAGATCAGTGAACTGCTTCACATCTATGACGAACCCGTGGAAGCGCAGGCCGACCTGATGGACGACCATGGGCACACGTCCTTCGACGTTCGGGCCTATATGGCCGGATACCGGAAGAAGATGGAGGGTGTCGTCAAGGCAGCAATCGACGATGACGTGCACTACGCGAATATCGTAACGATTCCGGCCTACTGTGTGGGTGATATTGCGCACCACATCGCCCAGTCGACCTACAACATGTGTAAGGATGACATGGTGATGGGCATCATTGAGGCCGTCACTGATGTGATGGATAACTCACTGCGCCAGAACCTCGATAAATTCGAGAGCACGCATCAGGTGCTCGCGGTCGCCACCGGTTCCACGGCAGCGGCGGCAGAATACATCCTTGAACTGGACGGATTCAACGGCCCGGCGGTGGTTGAGTTCCTGACCCGGCGCTTCCACAACTATGTCCAGCTCTACCCGACACGGGGTGCTGCGGCGGAACTGCACAACTGTGATTTCATGGACATGATCTACCGTGGCTGGAACATTATGGACCGGGCCCTGCGGGTGAAAGCGGGCAGCGATATGGTGCTCAAGCCGAATGTGAGCGGTCTGCCAATCGACCTGACGCCGGTAATGAAGCACGATGTCATCCAGAATCCACAGCGCTATGTGTATCCGGCCTGTGCGATTACGGTGCATTTTGCGGCGATGATGTCGCTTGCTGACTATCCGTGTCTCTTAACCTCTGAACCGGTGACGGCGACGATGATGACGAACGTGATCGCGCTCGACAAAGATATCGCGGCTGCTCCGGTCCGGGCCTGCAAATCCTGTGCCTCGGCGTCCATCGTGGACTTCAGGCACCAGTACTGTGAATACCGGAACGCGGTGTAGAACCGCAGAGGAAAAAGGAGGAGAATACTATGAAATGTTACATTTGTGCTAAGCAGGGTGTCGATACCGATGCCGTTGCGGTCTGTATCGTCTGCGGAATGGGTCTGTGCATGCACCATGCCATCCGGGAGGAGGTTGCGATCTGGGAAGGAGGCTATCCGTTCCCGTCCAAGAAAGTGAGCAAACCGATGCCACGGATTCTCTGCCCGGAATGTGCTGAGGCGATGAAAGGAGGGAATTAGGCGATGGGCTCGCTGCTGAAGCGTTCAGTCGCGGAGTTTATCGGAACGGCTCTCCTGGTCTTCTTCGGTGCCGGAGCGGCAGTCATCACGCTGATGATTGTGAACGTCTTTATTGAAGGTCAGGGCCTCCAAACGACGGCCGGTATCGGGCATCTGGGAGGGATTGCCTCGTGGCTTGGTATTGGTCTTGCGTTCGGATTTACGATTATGGCCGTTATTTACGCCTTTGGGCGGGTTTCCGGAGCGCATATCAACCCGGCGGTCACAATCGCTCTGTGGGCGATTAAGAAGTTCCCGGCAAAGGATACGGGCTATTATGTCGTCGCTCAGCTTCTGGGTGCTGTCTTTGCCAGTCTGCTCTTTGGCGCCATGGTCGGGCCGGATGCCTGGCTCATTGGTGGCTTGGGTGCAACGGCGCCGGGCTTTTCCGCCGGTGTGTGGGGCGCTCTGATCGCAGAAATCGTCGGCACGTTTATTCTGATGGCAGTTATCATGGGCGTGGCGGTGGACAAACAGGCGTCACCGGGATTTGCTGGTCTTGCTATCGGTCTTACGGTGGCCGGTGTCATCACGACACTGGGAGCCGTCTCGGGTGCGTCGCTGAATCCGGCACGTTCGTTTGGTCCGATGATCGGCGACCTGTTGCTCGGCGGGCCGAATGTGCTCGGCGTCTTCTGGATTTATGTGGTGGGTCCGATTGTCGGTGCCTTGCTGGCGGTGTTCCTGTATCAGTGGTTTGTGACGGAGAGCGAAGACTCGTCATAAGCCGAAGTGAACGAACCTAAAAAAATCTTTTTTTCTTTTACCGGCACTCGAAGCCGATGAGGTCGGTGTCGGCCTGTGGTTCCGTTCGTGTAAACCCGTTCTTTTCGAGCACCTGCACCGAGGCGTCGTTGGTTGCCTGTGTGGTAGCGATGATCCGTCCCTGATAGCCGGAGTCTCTGAGCCATGCGACGATGGCACGCACGCCTTCTTCCGCGTAGCCTTTGTTCCGGCACGCTTCAGCAACGGCGTAGCCCAGTTCATAATCACCGGACGGCAAGAGGATGAACCCGCCGCTGCCGACAAGGGTGTTATCGTCGGGACCGCCGACGGCAATCCAGTAGAAGAAATAGAACTGGCCGGGCTCCTGTGTCATGCCAAGAAATTTCCGTATGACATTTAAGTCGTAGTCAGCCGGGGGCCATGATGCGGGAATGACGACCCCGCACAGCGCATCCGGGCAGCGACCGGCGCAGAGTTCCCAGAGCAGCGTCGCTTCGGTTGCCGGAAGAAGACGCAAAGTCGGGGATTCTGAGGATGGTGTGCCGGGATGCATGGATACTTGGGTATTAGGCTGGCATGTAACAAGAAGGAAACGGCGGTGAGGGATTTCTCCGGCCCGGTTTCTGCATCTCCTCAGTATTTCTTCAGCATGTCTTCAACAGATTTTCAAAATGTCTTCAGCATGTCTTCAACATATTTAATACGGGAGATGGACAACATAATAGAGCACAGCAAGACGGG
>CAZBGM010000132.1:0-3432 GCA_964491505.1 uncultured Methanomicrobiaceae archaeon
CAGATCTGGAAGAGTTTGTAACCCTTCAGCCCGACAAACCCGAAACCGAACGGTCATGGAATTTCCGGGTTGCAGATATCAATGAAGACACGTTCGACCTGAGTGTGAAGAACCCGAACACCCCGGAAGAAGCCCCGCTCAGGAGCCCGAAGGAGATTCTCGCAGAGATGGAAGCCCTTGACACTGAGACGAGTGCGGTTCTGAAGTCGATTCAGAAGTTATTATGAAATCTGAGAAGAATATGCCGCCAACATCCCTTCAGTCCGGAGAGGACTATGCGTTATGGCTTGCGGATGCTCGGCTATGTCAGGATTTAATGGCGAAATTTCCTAAGATGAAAGGAATTTCTGAGGAGAATCAGAAATATCTTCACCAATGGCATCTGTTCAATACCAAAGAGCTTTCTAATTGGGCGACAGGCTGTTGCCCTTTTGCAGCATCTGATCTACCACAAACAGGAAGTGAGCTAAATGTGGCACAAGCTGTGGCAGTTTTTAATTTTTACCGGAGATGTGTGGAAAGTTTCCCCACCGTTGAACAGCTTGAGGAAGAGCTGAGGAGTCTGGACAGATGAAAGAGGGGTGGGAATTAAAGAAGCTGGGTGAGGTTTGTCAATTTGATAAATTAAAAAATGGCAAGGATAATCTACCATATGTAGGGCTTGAGCATATTGAATCCAACACCGGGAAATTTATTGGAACAATGGATTCGGTTCAAGTTAAAAGCTCTACATTTTATTTTAATGATAAACATCTGTTGTATGGAAGACTTCGACCCTATCTGAATAAAGTATTAATCCCAAATTTTGAAGGACATTGCTCAACTGAAATATTTCCAATAAAAGTAAGTGATGTCATATTAAGAGAATTCCTTTTCCTTTGGTTTACTTCTGAAAAAACAGTAGAGATGATAAACTCCACTTGTACAGGTGCAAGAATGCCCCGTGCAAATATGAAGGAAGTAATCAATTTTCAAATTCCCATCCCCCCTCTATCCGAACAAAAACAAATCGTTGCAATTCTGGATAAGACATTTGAAGCCATAGACCAAGCCAAAGCCAACATTGAAAAGAACATTGAAAACGCTAAAGAGCTTTTCCAAAGCAAACTCAATGAAATCTTCTCTCAAAACTGTGAGGGATGGGAAGAACATCGCCTTAAAGACATAACAACGAAAATCGGGAGCGGGGCAACTCCGAAAGGAGGACAGACATCCTATAAGGAATCTGGAATTTCATTAATTCGGAGTATGAATGTGCATGATGCAGGTTTTGTTAATGACAAGCTTGCATTTATTGACAAATCACAGGCTGAAAAGCTAAATTATGTCACCATAAAAGAGAATGATGTTCTGCTGAATATTACCGGAGCTTCTGTTGCAAGGTGTTGTATTGCTCCAAAGGCGTATTTACCCGCAAGAGTTAATCAGCACGTCTCAATTATTAGATTAATGGAAGGAATAATGGATAAGAATTTTTTACATTATTCATTAATTTCCCAAGAAAATAAAAAGAGACTTTTAGGCATTGGTGAGCAAGGATCTACAAGACAAGCAATTACTAAAGCCCAAATTGAAAATTTCGTAGTAAAATTTCCGTCAAATATTAATGAACAGATTCGAATTGTTGAAAGACTTAATTTTGTTCGGAAAGATTCTTCGTTAGTTGTGGAAAATTACCAGAAAAAATTAAACAATCTCGAAGAACTCAAAAAATCTCTCCTCCAGAAAGCTTTTGCCGGAGAACTGACATAAGAAGAATAAAGTGCCCCATCTATGAACCTCAATGAATCAGAGACCGAATTAAACCATATTGATCCTGCTCTCAGGGAAGCAGGCTGGGGCGTTGCGGAAGGGAGCCGCATACGCAAGCAATTCCCCATCTCAAAAGGTCGTCTGATTGGGCAGGGGCGGCGTGATAAGCCACTCAAAGCCGACTACGTTCTCCAATACAAAAACCGCAATCTCGCCGTCATCGAGGCAAAAGCAGTCGGAAAATACTATACTGACGGCGTCGGGCAGGCCAAAGACTACGCAGAACGGCTAAACGTCCGGTACACCTACGCCACAAACGGTTATGAGATTTATGCCATCGACATGGACAGGGGCACAGAAGAAGACTGTGCCGGGTATCCGACACCCGACAAACTCTGGGAGATGACCTACCCTGCCCGGAAAACCGATACAGAGATTGAATCTGCAAAATGGCGGGAAGAGTTTTTCAAAACGCCCTTCGAAGACCGGGGAGGCACCTGGCAGCCACGATACTATCAGGAAAACGCCGTCAACAAAACGCTCGAAGCCGTTGCGGATGGCAAAGACAAAATCCTCCTCACCCTTGCCACCGGAACCGGAAAAACCGCTATCTCATTCCAGATAGCATGGAAACTCTTCCACGCCCGGTGGAACATCAACAAAGACGGCAAACGAAGTCCGAGAATCCTCTTTCTCGCAGACCGGAATATCTTAGCCGACCAGGCATTCAACGCCTACGGAGCCTTTGAGGAAGATGCTCTGGTGCGTATCTCCCCCGCCGACATCAGGAAAAAAGGCAAAGTGCCCAAAAACGGCAGCATCTTCTTCACCATCTTCCAGACCTTCATGAGCGGCCCGGATGGCTCACCATACTTTGGCCAGTATCCCACAGACTACTTTGACTTCATCATCATCGACGAATGTCACCGGGGCGGAGCAAACGACGAAAGCACCTGGCGGGCCATACTGGAATACTTCAGCCCCGCCGTTCAGTTAGGTCTTACCGCCACACCAAAACGGGATATCAACGTCGATACGTACGCCTATTTTGGCAAACCGGTGTATGTCTACTCCTTAAGAGAAGGCATAAACGATGGATTCCTCACGCCGTTTCGGGTAAAAGAGATTGCAACAACTGGCGATAATTACACCTACACGTCTGATGACACCGTCGTTGAGGGCGAGATAGAAGAGCACCACGAGTACACCATCGACGAGCAGAACAAAATTATTCAGATAATGGCGATTGAAAAATATCGCGTTTCGCTCTTTATGGACAGCATCAACCAGCAGCAAAAGACGCTGGTCTTCTGTGCAACGCAGATCCATGCCGCCGCCGTCCGTGATTTAATCAATCAATATGCCACCATAAAAAATCCAAACTACTGCCACCGGGTCACCGCAGACGACGGCGGTATCGGTGAACAACACTTACGGGACTTTCAGGATAACGAAAAAAGTATTCCGACCATCCTTACCACGTCCCAGAAACTGAGCACCGGCGTTGACGCCCCGGAAATCAGAAACATCATTCTGATGCGCCCCATAAACTCAATGGTCGAGTTTAAACAGATTGTCGGCAGAGGAACGCGACTGTTTGACGGCAAAGATTACTTCACCATCTACGATTTTGTCGAAGCTCACCGGCACTTTGCTGATGAAGAATGGGACGGTGAACCC
>CAZBGM010000133.1:0-3414 GCA_964491505.1 uncultured Methanomicrobiaceae archaeon
ACCTGTGTTTACACCTCGTATGAATTTAGAACGACCGGCATTTCAGGAAAATCCCCATGGGGAGAGGAGAAAACAGTGCAGTTCATGAGAACTATTACAGGAACAACCAAACTGGTATGCCCTCAAAACTCCTGAAAACTAATTAATTTCTCTTCAATCTCAAATTCAGGACTATTTTGCAAAAATATAAATACTTTTCAGCAGATATGGACTATACCTAGGTGAAAAAAGAATGGACTGGCTTGGAACTATTGCACTTATACTCGGAATTGTACTGATCATTCTCGGTCTCGGCATGACCTTCTCCATTGACGCCATCACAATTGTCCTTGAAAAATTCATGGGCGTTCTGGCGTTAATATTGGGAATCATCCTGGCTGTTGGCGGATATATGATTGTACGGGAAGAATAATAACCCTCCCTTTTTCTTAATTCAGCAGGCACAACTGCAACGTTTATCAGTCTTCAGCCCGAGAGTTCTTTTTAATGGCGCTTCGGACCTTGCTCATCACTCCAGCCGGACGTTCAAAGATCTGGGACCGCGATATCCATATGGATCCCGCATCACTGGTGAAAGCAAATGATGCATTCATCGGGAGATTTGCACTGCGATCCCGCCAGTACGCCGAAAAACTTTATCCGGGAGACTGGGTCATCCTCTCTCCTCACTATGGATTTCTCCTTCCTGAAGACAGGATTAAATATTACAAAGGAGACCGGTTCTTCTCAGATAATGCGGCTGACCTGGAAACGATTAAAGAAAACGCCGAAGCTGATGGGCTATTAAACTATGAGCGGGTCGTCTTTCTCGGAAGTGAGATTGACCACCGCGAATATATAGAGATTGTTAAGGCAGTCTTTAAAGAGAAATGGATTGAATTCCCAATTCTTCAGGCACGGAACCGTGAAGAGATGCTTGGCAAACTGGTTGATGCCATGACCCGTGGCCTTCCTCTTCGAAACAGTACCATCACCCTTTCAAAATTTGACATCAAAGGTCTGTTCGGTTCCTTTGACCATGAAATTCCACTCAGCGGCGAGGAACGCCTCTCGATTATCACAGCACCAAATGGATATGGTAAGACAACAATTCTGCGCTTGTTAAGGGCAGTTTTTGTGGGCAACCTTCAGGAAATCCATGATATAACCTTTGAATCTGCCACCCTTACATTTCTGACTCATGAGATACAGGATAAAGAAACTGAGACCAATCAGGCTCAGGTTAGCACGCTTATTCTCAGAAGAGAGACACAGGGGAGGCATGGACTTCAGGGAGGATCCGGCAGCGGCGGATGGTTGCTGTATTTTACCTATATACTCCCCTCCGGTGAAGAACGCAAGTATGTCTTTGACCCTGACAATCTCACAGAAGAAGAAACCAGCTGGGAACTTTCCCGGGTCATTCCCCCAATTCCGGTGAAATATATCTCAGCACAGCGTCTCTGGCAGAATGCCGCCTCTGACGCTGCCATTGAGGGTGATCTGCTGGTCTCCCACAGAGGGCGGGCTGAGCGGGTCTATGAACTTACAGTACTCAATTTCTCTGACGACATCTCCCGCAGAATTCAGGCGATGCTCGCCGACTACGCCGCAAGTGCCCAGGAATTAAACCTCACCTATCCAAGACGGTACATCAATAACCTGCGTAACTATGCCAAACATCCGGAACGTCTCCGGCGTACTGAAGATATCATTGACGATCTTGAACTACTCAGAGAGGAGCAGCGACAGCTTGAAACCCTCGGATTTCTCTATTACAAATCAGCCCCCGTATCTGAACAGATTATTAAGCCGGAGGACATCGCGGAGGATCAGAGTGCAAGAGTGGCCCTTGAGGTCTTTATCGAAGATGCAAGAAAAAAATTCAGCGTTTTTGATGACCTTAAGCAGAAGATCGATCTATTCCAGCGCATCTGTAATGATCTATTCCTGCGCCTGATGATGGAAGTGCGTTCTGACAAAGGGTTCAACCTAATCTTTGACGGTAAGGAATCCATTCCTCCGGATCACCTTTCCTCGGGTGAACAAAACCAGATAGTGCTCTATTATGATCTCATCTTCCAGTCAGATCCCGGCACACTTGTGCTTATTGACGAGCCGGAGATCTCGCTGCATATCGTCTGGCAGCGCCAGTTTATCACCTACCTCAATGACATTCTCGCCATAACCGGATCCGACTTTGTGCTGGCAACACATTCACCTCAACTCATTCATACCCACTGGGACTCGACCATTGACCTTGCCGGGGAGGCAGTACGTGAAAGAGAAAACGAAGACGGAAGGTAATACCAAAAAAAACCGGGCCGAATACAACCTGCGCGAGATCTGGGCAGACCCTTCGGAAATTGCCGGAACGATCCAGACGATGGAGATGAATTATCCTGTTCTCTCCAATCGCCTGTTCATCATTACCGAAGGGCCGTTCGATTATGAGTTTTACTCAAAGGTTTTCTCCGGACAGGATGTGGTCATCAGAATCGCCAACTCAAAGGCCAACGTCATTGCAATTATCCGTGAAATTCTGGAAGATAATGATGAGTTTACAAAACGCTCACTCATTGGTATCGTTGACCGTGACTTCGGATTTTTCAGAGAGAAGGAGAGCGACGAAACATATGCCGCTCAAAATATATTTTTCACCGACACACACGATATCGAGACAATGATGTATTCTGCAGGCGGGTTGTTAGAACAGGTGGTCGACTATTATGAGCGACGGGCACGCTTCCAGAGTTTTGCTCAGAAGATGCAGGGGGAGTTACGCCGGGAAAATCTCCGGGAGATTTTGATCCAGGCTGTTCGGTATCTGGGGGCGATGGTCTATGTCAACAACCGGTTAGGCGCTCACATCAACTTCAAACACATCAACTGTAAAAAAAACCGAAATACTTTCAGGTATTTTATCGACTCGGAGACCCTTGCCTGCGACCTGAAAGCGTTGCAGGAAATGATTGTCACGAAAAACTCTCAGGACGGACCAGCATTCTGTAAAGAATTTCGTGATATCCTGAAAGATCATCCTGAATTTTTTGAACATCCGTGGCAGATCTGCCGTGGCCATGATATTATGTGTGTCCTGCTTGCTGATCTGAATGAACGATTCCCCCAGCAAAACGGCGAACGGATCAGAGGACGTGATCTGGAAAAGACCTTTCGTGAATTCTATAATCCGGAAGAATTCTACCAGACCAGACTCTACCTCACTCTCAAAAGCTGGGAACAATCTCTTTTCGGGGGAACCATTCGGTTCTCCTTTTAACGAAATCAACAATCCTGTTTACAAAACGTCCCATCGGGAAAGACGTGCCTGCCCATATTCAGGAGGAATAACTCCGGAGATCTCTGGTGAAGTGGCACTTTCATCCCAAACTGAGAGTGATGCCTGATCCGGTGCAATAGCTGTCTCTTCTTCAG
>CAZBGM010000134.1:0-3363 GCA_964491505.1 uncultured Methanomicrobiaceae archaeon
GTTTTGAGTTGAAAAACGAAATTCACTCTTCAATTTCAGTCATTATTTATAGGAAATTCCTAAGTGAGAAAAAAACGTTCGGATCGGAATGTTTAAGGGATTAATCTCAAATTTTAAATTGGAAACCATTCCATTCGGAAGATTTTCGTTTCATTTAATGGAGTGATAACTATCGATCTCAGAATCAATACCGTACGGTTTTTCGAATGTATTGGCTTGCTCATCATGTTACTTTGGTTCATGGTTCATCCGGTTTTAGCCGGGACATTACTTCGTGTTGGCACCGGAGAAACGTATACTTCCATTCAGACAGCAATCGATGCAGCTTCTCCGGGCGACAGCATTCTGGTTGAAGATACAGCCGAACCATACAATGGCTTTCGTGTGACCACACCGGATCTTTTTATTGGGGGAGACGGAGATCCTGTGATTACTTCCGGGGGAACCGGCATTGAAATTTCAGCCCAAAACGTTACTATAGACGGATTTTTCCTTCTGAATTGCTGGGCGGGAATTAACTCAACAGGAGAGGATAATACAATTCTCAATACCACTGTTATCGGCTCTAATGGAGAGGCAATTTCCTCTTCAGGTACCAATTTAAGCCTTGTCGGATGTCGGTTTGAAAGTCTCTATTCTTCTGGAATACTATTATCAGAAACTCCCGCTCAGGTGCAGGATGTCATTTCAGGCGGAAATCCTGCATTCTATGGAAAGGAATCGGGAACGATTGCCAGACTTACTCTTAATGATCCAAACAGTACGGAAGTATCATTCACTTTCTCAGGCGGAATCAATGTTGACGGAAAACCTCAAACGCTCACGACCCCACCCCTCAGATCTACCGGACAATTTGTTCATCTCAAAAAAGTCAATCCAGAATCATGCATCAATATAGGTATCAGCATCCCTGATACCCTCCCAGAGGGGATGACTTTTAATGGCCTTTGGATCTGGACCCAGTCAGATGAAGAGGGATGGGTTGTTGCCAGCGGGGAGGCAGGGTTATCTTCTGATAGTTCTGCCGTGTATGCCAACTTCACAGAGATTCCGGGTTCAACCCGAACATGGTTTACCCTTGCCCCACTCGAAACAAATCCACCGACATTAGAAACCGTAAATCCCGGTTCTGCCATAAACAATGGAATGATCGCCATCACGATTCAGGGTAGTCGCTTCTGGGGTGAGATGGATATAAAGCTGATTCGTGAAGAAGAATCTATTCTAGCTGATGCGATCACTCTGGAAGATCCGAATACGCTTACCTGCAGTTTCAATCTCACCGATGTTCCGGCAGGCCAATGGAATCTTGTTGTCACCAACCCGATTGGTGGTGAAGAATGTCTGCCCTTCATAATTGAAGGTGAACCTTTGGCAGTTGATAGTATTACACCTCAAACAGCTACAAACAATGGCACCGTATTTGTGGAAATAGTAGGATCCGGATTTCAGGAGGGCATATCCGTCAATCTGACAAACGAAACAGCTGGATTCTCATTCGAGCCCCTCCAATTTCATTATACTAACAATACAGGGTGTAATGCTACATTTGATCTCGTTGATCTCAGAGAGGGAGATTATTTTCTTGGCGTTTGGCCAGAGGAAGGGACAGGAAATCTGACGGTTTTTTCTATTTTAAATGCAGCACCGATTATCACAGAGATTGCACCCAACACAGCATCAAACAACGAAACTGTTCTCATTAATGTTACCGGATCAGGATTTCGGCAGGGAACACTTGCCACCATCTCAAACGGTTCGTGGACTCTTGAACCAATGGGATTCAACAGAATATCCAATAGCGAAATCAATGCTACTTTCGATCTTGTTGATGTCTTTGAAGGAACGTATCAGCTTAGCATTCTGCAGGATGATGGACAAAAAGCAACAGCAGAATTTTCCGTTAATAATGCAGAGCCAATCATCAATTTCTTCTCGCCAGATTCAGCAACAAACAATGATTCTGTTTACATCAACGTGACAGGATCCGGGTTCCGACCGGGAACAACCATTTCCATATCTAACAGTTCATGGACTCTGGAACCCACAGATGTCCAAAGAATCTGCAATAAACAAGTCAACGCAACTTTCAATCTTGCCAGAGTCTCTGAAGGAATATACCAGATATCAATTACTCAGGATGATGGACAAAAAGCAACAGCAGAATTTTCCGTTAATAATGCAGAGCCAATCATCAATTTCTTCTCGCCAGATTCAGCAACAAACAATGATTCTGTTTACATCAACGTGACAGGATCCGGGTTCCGAACGGGAACAGCCATTTCCATATCTAACAGTTCATGGACTTTGGAACCCACGGATGTCCAAAGAATCTGCAATAAACAAGTCAACGCAACTTTCAATCTCGCCAGAGTATCTGAAGGAATATACCAGATATCAATTACTCAGGATGATGGACAGAAAGCAACAGCACAGTTTACCGTTTGCAAAGCAGAGCCAATCATGACGGAAATCGCTCCAGAACCAACAGAAACAGTGAAAATTAATGAGGTGATTCACAGTGATAACACAGAGTCAGGGTTCAGTTCCGGAACAAGTGCCAGAATCTCAAATCATCCTGAGGAAAAACGTACCAATGAGAAAACCATTACACCACCCCTCGAAAAGAAACTGCCTGTTTCCAAAGAAAAATTAGCTGTCGTTCCTGAATCTGAGCCAGAATCAAACAATTTTCTGGAAAATTCACAGGATGAGCCTAAAAAAGAGGGAAGCACTCATAACTCAGAACAGACCTCTCCCGATAACAGGCAACCTGAAAATACCATCGAAAAGGCACTTCTTGAGCAGGTTCCGCAAGCCGTCGCTGAGAGACTAACCGAGATCTTCGACGAGATCGCAGATGCGTTATCAAATATGCTTGGCAGGTTTGGGACCGTTTTTGGTGCAACGCTGTCGGGAGAGTTCAGATGAGGTTCGGAAACAACCACAGATTCTGGCGTCAAAAAATACCTTCGCCCGACTCACAGGGAACAACAGAATTAATTTCCAGTGTAGATTTCCCCATAGCTGAGAAAAAGAATGGGAACACATTTTTTCCGGAAACAGTGGAAATTTCAGATAGCGCTTCACCATTTTCTCAGACTGAACAGTATCCTGTAAATCCACCACACGCCTCCATTGCAGTTCTTTTCAACAAAAAAGAAAACGCCCATCACTACCACGTCATAGAACCGGTTCTCACAGAAACGTCAAAAGCTGTCAAAGCTGCAATAGAAAACCGACTCTTTGAAACACTGAATGTCCACACAGCAGGTCTGACCCCAAAAGAAGCGGCACACATTCTGACGAGTGCTTTCGATCAAATCATCTCAGATCTGAAAATTCCACTCAGCCCCCAACAGC
>CAZBGM010000135.1:0-3331 GCA_964491505.1 uncultured Methanomicrobiaceae archaeon
GCAGAATAATGGCCCGGCGATATAAATTCTTTTTTGCATGACAATTCTCTCTTCTCTTTGGGAAATAATGTTGTTATATTTTTTTAGATTACTTGTCTGCCATACTGGATCTTAAATCTCTGAAAAGTATTGCCGGATTATCTTTTACTTCTATATATATCATTTTCTCGGTCCCGGTTTAACCTGTTTGTTATCCCATACTGCTCATATACATTCCCGCCGCCTTCGCTCTCTCGGTGAAAATAATACTACTGGTCTCCCGTCACATCCACGCTCAGGTTCCCTCCCATCGAAGAATCATAATGGTGTGGTGATTGTGTCAGAGGTGTTTGCTTTTTGGTTATAATCCGGGGAATTGCTGAATATAAATCTGTATTATTGAGAAATCTCTTATTAAAACGGGCAATTAAAAATATTACAATAAAATATCATGTCTAAACGATATCTATTTTTAAAATAATATATTCTTTAATGGTTATAATTTGAAGATATAACCTTTTGACCATATATTTAACTAATATCATCTCATAAGATAATATATTGTTAAAGATAGATATTTTGTAACTGTTTCTGTTACTGATTAAAAGTTAGGAAAGAAAAATGGCAAAAAACTTGTATGCAGTTTTAACGGGTGATCTTGTAGATTACTCAAAACTGGAAGAGACTGAGCGAGCCTCGTACGTAAACAATCTCAGGAAAATACTGATTGAACTTGGATCGAAAAATCTTGTATTTGAGATTTTCCGGGGAGACAGTTTTCAGGCGGTTTTACCTTCATCGCGTGATGCTCTTAAGGTTGCGTTAATTATCCGCTCATATGTGATCTCACGTCGATTCGATTCAGGCAGGAAAATAAAGCCGGATGTAAGAATAGCCATCGGTGTCGGGAACATCGAAAATTATAATAAAAATAACATAAGCAGCTGTGACGGTGAAGCATTCAGGAATTCCGGACCCGAACTTGACAGGATGGATAAAAAAAGACAACGACTGGCTATAAAAACAAACTGGTCTGATGAGAACAGAGAATTGAAAACAGAATGCGTTCTCTTAGATGCAATTACTGCCAGATGGACCAGTATTCAGGCTGAAACGATATATTATGCATTGTTAGGGAAAACCCAAAGCGATATCGGTGGATTATTAAATATTAGTCAGAGCAATGTGTCATCAAGGCTCACTGCTGCGAATTTTAATGCAGTAGCGGTAATGATGAACAGATATACAGAAATAATAGATGGCGGGGTAGTCCATATTTTTCTGGATGAAATGAATACAGGTGATGCAGGATCGGTGTTAGAATGTCTTGTCAAACGTCACCCGGATTCTCCCACATTCCATCGTGAATATGGCTCCTATCTGAGTGGAAAAGGAAAACACAGGGAAGCAGCTGCCGAGCACCGCAGGGCCCTTGATGAAGACCCGGATGATGATGATACCAGAACGGATCTTATTTATGAGTATATGGAATCAGGCGATCTTTCACAAGCGGAAGAAGAATGCGAAAATATTCTTCAGATAACGGAAGACAGTGTGCCAGCATTATTTGCCCTCGGTGAGATCAACGAAAAGAAAGGTAATTTGCCTGAAGCTGAAGAATATTTCAGAAAAGCCTCTATCCATGCAGAGGATGATGATCTCAATCCGAAAAAGGGACTGATAAATGTTTTATTTAAGCGAAAGAAATTCGAAGAAGCTGAGGAGGAGGCAGAAACGTTTTTGAAATTCCATCCATTTGATACTGATATTATAGAGTCTATGTATCTCCTTCAGATTCTAAAAGGAGAGAACGAAAAAGCGAAAAATTATGTCTTAAAAGGGATTGAATCTCTGAAAAACGAAATGGAAATCTCCGGGGAAAATACTGAACTGTTATTCGATTCAGCCAATCTGAATTATCTGGTAGATAGATATCCAGAAGCCGAAATTATTCTTTTAGATATAATTGAGAAAGAACCGGATTATGGGGATGCTCATAGTCTTCTTGCAAGAATATATTCTCTCAGAGGAGATCAATCAAAAGCTGAAACAGAGATTGGGATAGCAATTGACCTTGATCCTAAAAATCCAATAAACTATTTTTTTAAAGGATTAATCCTTCAAAAGATTAAAAGGCATCAGGATGCGAAAAAATATTTCGAAAAATCAATGAAGATGAATCCAGATGAGCCGTTGGCATATTTTTCGCTGGGACTTTCTGAATATGCTCTTGGAAACCCAGATGAGGCAGGTATTCTGTTTAAAAAGGCTCATAGTTTTTTCTCTTCTCTTCCCACAGATAAACATATGATCTCATATTTGGATTCAGGCTCATTTGATGGCGATGAATCATGATAATTGCAGTTCAGGCCGTGTTTTTGAGAATGTTTATCGCTCATCTGCTTGGTGATTTTTATCTCCAGAAGAATGAATGGGTTGAAGATAAACAGAAAAACGGCTGGAAATCAAAAAAACTCTATCTGCATTCGGGTTTGATTGCGTTTATTATCTATTTCTTTTCAGGTGTATGGTCAGCACTCTGGATAATCCCGGTGATTTTTGTAACGCATGCATCGATTGATCTGCTAAAAGTATCTCTTGATAAAAAATGTGATAATTGTCTGTTATCATATGTTTTCGATCAGGTTCTGCACATTATTGTATTACTTCTCATCACACTCTTCATCGGAGGACAGTACGGGACTGAGCTTATGATGTCGATCCCTGCATTATTTTCAAATCCTGTCTTGTTATCATTCATTGTGGCTTATCTTCTGATACTCACTCCAGCTGGTTTCCTTATCAGAAACATCCTGACACCGATAGGAGAAAAAATTAAAGCAATCGAAAAAAATAATGAGTCTAAAGATAGTTCAGATTTAAAAAATGGATATAATAATCTGGATGATGCCGGGAGGCTCATCGGTTATCTTGAAAGAATACTTGTACTGACCTTTGTTTTTATTAATGAGTACGCGGCAATCGGATTTTTGATAACTGCAAAATCAATCTTCAGATTTAAGGAAGACAAGGCATACCTCGTTGAATATTATCTTCTGGGTACTTTTCTGAGCATGACAATTGTGGTAATTATCGGTCTTGCAACATTTTTTGCATGTGAAATCTTATGGTCAGGTTCATTGAATGACCTCCTCGTTTTGGTACATTCGATGTCAACAACAATAACCTAAATCTGCCTGTATATCACCGACCACATAAGCTACCTTTCACATGTGGTTATCTGGCGGAATCCATCTGTTCAATTTTTCTCTCACTTCCTCAGATTCCCCCTTCTTGCCCATACTTCTCCTCCACATACCTCACCGTCTTCACAAATGCCTCACCCCTTAGA
>CAZBGM010000136.1:0-3321 GCA_964491505.1 uncultured Methanomicrobiaceae archaeon
CAATGTGATAGTTAACGAAACTGAGGGTTAAAGTTTTGCCCGAATAATGCCATATTTCGGATGATTTATGAGAAAATGACCTGTTCCCTGCCTACAGAAATTCTGTAATTCAATTGATGGGGGGAAGGTGATTTCATATCAGACATTCATTAAAATGGCAGATGACAGGTATTTTGTGTAATCAGACCAAAAAGGAGAGATAGGAATGACCAAAAAGCTGTTTATTATTCAGATTGTTCATGGCGAAGAGGAGATGGGGTCCCTCAGAGATGATATATCTGAGATTCTTGATCATGATCTCGGCAAAGCCGGGAGAGATGAGCACCGGGACGCGGTAAAAGAATTCTGGAAACGATTGGGTCTTTTTCTGGATGAAATGCTGAACACGGTTGATAAAACAACGATACAGATCTACCAGGACGGCATGCCGATTGGCGGTGAAATTGCTGTCAAAATTATTGATGACGGGGCAGAAGCAGGAATTGTCAATTATCAGATTATCCAAACGCTCATACGGAATGGGGCACAAGTGGAACAGACTGAAAGCCCGCACCTTCTGAAAGAAGAGTACGAAATAATCAAAGAAATATTCTCTGCCAATTCAACCGCTGAGCGTGAACAACTTTCAGATAAATACAAAAACCGACTCTATGAAATTGGAACAGAGCGGGACCAGTATATCGGGAAAAAAATCGGAGAAACGCTTAAAGACGACGGCCTGGGCATTCTATTTATTGGAGCAACCCACGATGTGGTCCCCTCGCTGCCCTCAGAGGTTGATTACCTCGTAAATTCATTTGATAAAGATCTTACAATAGAATGGCTAAAAAAATAACGTCGGAATATGCTATGATATCCGAATAACCTCATCTTTTTATGTATTTAAATCATAAGAGAAATACTAGATGGCCGGAAATCAATCAGATGTAATTTCAAACTCAAAAGCAGTATTACTGGATGGTTTCTTTAGTGATGAGATTCTCTTTTTTTACGATGATAGTATCGATAAATATCAGATATTCCGCCGTAATCTCGAAGATGGTCTGAAGAACTCAGAGATGAATATCTATGGTTACTATCATACGACTCTGCTTCCTGAATTCAAAGAGTCAATCGAAGATGGCACCCTGAAGAATTTTGAGCTCAGAAGCTGTCTTCAAAAAATGCCAGGATATATTAAAAAATGCGGCATTAATGCCCTGAAATCTGATAAAGTAATCTCACTCCGGTTCCTGTTTGATTTTTCACGGGTTGATGATCTTGACTTAGTCATTCAGATCAAAGAGATGGTAAAAGAGTTGAAGGAACAATCTTTTCCGATCTCAGGCGTATATGCCATCAATATTAAAAACCTAAGTTCAGAAGAGATTTACACTCTTTCACAAGATATTCCCCGTGTCATTATGCTCTCCTCAGAAGAGAATGTTATTTCTTTTGCCACTCCCACTGACAAAACAAGTCGCTTACAAATCGTGGATCAGCACATCATCGACGATGTCATCAAAAAGTCTCTTGAACCTCTGATTATTTCTGCTCTGAACCGCCCGGTATCAGGATATGATATTGTGAAGGATATCAACGCCCGGTTTCATGTCATGATACCAATGGCCCGTATTTATTCGTACCTCTACAATCTTGAGGAAGAACATATTCTGAAATCGACAATAAGTGGGCGGTCAAAAATTTATGAACCAACGCCGGAAGGACGAAAATATCTTGATCAGAAACTGGAAAGTATTGCTGCTGTCTATTCACATATAATTGGGTTTAAACCATGAAATTAAAAGTTGCAGAATCAAGACCGAGAGATGTGGGCCGGGGCATTGCACGGATCGACCCGGAGGCAATGAAAAACCTGGCTGCTGTCTCAGGTGATATTATCAGGATTACCGGCAACCGGTCAGGATTTGCACGAGTAATGCCGACCTTTCCTGAAGATCGCGGGAAAGGTCTTGTTGCTATTGATGGGATCATCCGGGGTAATGCAGACGTTCCCATCAATACCGATGCTGACATAAAAAAAGCTGATTTGCCGGTTGCAAATATGGTTGTTCTTCAACCAATTGAAGAGTTCAGGCAGAAAAAGATCGACGGTCGGTTGCTTGAAGGCCGACCGGTGCAGAAAGACGATCGTATCAGACTGAATCTCTTTGGTGGTCGGTATAACTTTACGGTGCACGAAATCAACCCAAAAGAAGGAATCATCGGCCCGGAAACTATCATTAAAGTAAAAGGTGCACCGGTAAAAGGACCTGAAGTCCGGCACGGCCTCATCTCGTACGAAGACATCGGAGGAGTCAAACCACAGCTTGAAAAGATCCGGGAAATGATTGAACTCCCCCTGCGTTATCCGGAACTCTTTGAACGGGTGGGTATTGATCCACCAAAGGGAGTGCTCCTGTATGGCCCGCCCGGCACCGGAAAAACGCTCATAGCTAAAGCCGTGGCAAACGAAGTAAAAGCCCACTTTATCTATGTCTCCGGACCGGAAGTCATCGGAAAATATTATGGTGAATCCGAGGGGCGACTCCGTGAAATCTTTGCTGAAGCAGAGAAGAATTCACCGGCTATTATATTCATTGATGAAATTGATGGAATCGCTCCGAAACGTGAAGATGTTGGTGGAGACAAGCAGGTTGAACGACGGACGGTGGCACAACTGCTTTCACTGATGGATGGTCTGAATCAGCGTGGACAGGTCATTGTCATTGCCGCAACAAATATGCCGGATCTCCTTGACCCGGCGCTTCGAAGACCCGGACGTTTTGACCGGGAACTTGAGATTGCGATTCCTGACCGTGAAGGGCGACAGGAGATTCTTGAAATTCACACCCGTGGTATGCCAATTGATGAAGGTGTGGATCTTTCAGAGGTCGCCAGGATTACGCACGGATATGTTGGTGCTGATCTTGCCGCACTCTGCCGGGAAGCTGCGATGCATGTGTTACGTGAAGCTCTTCCTGAGATTGATCAGACCCAGGATTACATCCCGTATGAAGTCTTATCCGGACTGGTCGTTGGCAGTGAAGATTTTGATAAAGCGTTTATGGAAGTGCAGCCGTCTGCTCTGCGTGAGGTCTATGTTGAGATTCCCAATGTATCATGGGACGATGTGGGTGGACTCACTGAGGTAAAAGAGAAGATTCAGGATGCCATTGAACTGCCACTTACCCGACCGGACCTGTTCAAATATGCTGATGTAAAACCACCGACCGGCATCATGCTTCATGGCAGTCCCGGCACTGGCAAGACGCTGATTGCACGGGCACTGGCAAATGAAGTCCAGGCAAATTTTATCTCGGTTAAGGGGCCGCAACTCCT
>CAZBGM010000137.1:0-3316 GCA_964491505.1 uncultured Methanomicrobiaceae archaeon
CATGAAGGTTCAGACTGCCGGGGCGTTCCTCATTTCTGGGGTGCTCATCTGGATTGTGGCAATGATCACGGCTGAATCACTCTATCCGGGGTATTCTGTCAAAACGAATTACATTAGTGATCTGGGTGTCGGCCCCTGGCCTTCTGATATTTTATTCAACGGTTCAACGATAGTATTCGGTCTGTGCGTCTGTGCCGCTGCATTCATTCTCATCCAGAAGCATTCGAACAAGCCTTTTTTGTATGGTATGGGCATCGCCGGAATCGGGGCTTTTTTTGTGGGCGTGTTCCCGGAAACGACCGGATTCCCGCATGTTCTCGCCGCAGGAATAACCTTCCTCGTTGGCTCTCTCGCTGCCATTGAAGCAGGAAGATGGTTCAAAAGTCCCTATCGCTACCTTTCCATCCTGATGGGCATCATTGGCATCACATCACTGTTTATTCTGATAACCGATACCTACGGAGCCGTAGGACCCGGTGGCATTGAACGGCTGATAGCGTATCCCCTTGCCTTATGGATTCTATCCTATGGGGGGTATCTGATGAACGAACCCGATGAACCACTACCATAACTGCCAGAGCAGAATACCCGAAATGCCCTATAGTAAATGTTACAAAAACGTCAGATCAATTCCCGGAAAACCGGATTGGGGCCTGAAACACTCCGATCCTCCCGATAGATTACGATGTATATTTAACCTCGTGCTTAAAAGTAAAACAATGAGGAATTGGATGAAAGTATCACATTATATTATTGCCGCTCTGCTGGTCATGGGTATGTTGATCAGCGGATGCACACAGGCGCCTTCCGAAGCCGTTTCCGGCGGCGACGTGACTATTGGAGCGCTCGTTCCGCTCACGGGGGACGGGGCCTCATGTGGCGCCGAAGTTCAGGCTGCCCTTGAGCTGAGCGTTCAGGAAATAAACGACCGCCAGGTGGCAATCGGGTCCGAAAGACGGATCAAACTCCTCATTGAGGATTCCGGGACCGATCCCGCACTCGCTCTTGAAAAAATCACGGGTATGGCTGCAAAGGGCGTAAAAATCGTCATTGGGCCGTGTACCAGTGCAGAAGTATCGGCAGTGAAGGAGTTTGCCGACCAGAATGGCATGCTGATTCTCGGGTACGCAAGCACTGCCCCGTCGCTGGCGGTGGCAGGTGACAATATCTTCCGCTTCGTAACGGACGATACCCGGCAGGGCGAGGCCATGGCAGCATTGCTCGCAGACGACGGCATTCAGGTAATTGTTCCGCTGGTCAGAGACGATGTCTGGGGGAATGAACTGCTTAAGGCCACGAAGACCGCATTCGAGGGTACGGGAGGCATGGTGACTGACGGGGTGTTCTACGAACCGGATACGACCGATTTCGCACCCGATCTTCTGACTGTTACCGATCGCGTGAGTGCAGCACTGAAACAGTATGGTCCGGAGAAGGTTGCCGTGTACCTCATCGGGTTTGATGAGGCCGGTTCAGTTCTTGCTCTGGCTGCCGCTGACGATTCCATCATTGCCACGGTGAACTGGTATGGCAGTGATGGCACGGCACGGGACTGCAATCTTGTCACCGATATCCCGGCAGCGTCTTTTGCAGCTTCGACTCACTTTGTCTGCCCGATCTACGGTGAAGCAGAAGAGACTGAAGAGTATAACAACGTCATTTCGCAGGTAGAGGCGAAGATCGACGCCCTGCCGGATGCCTATGCAGTGGCTGCCTATGACACTCTGAAGATCGCAGCACAAGCTGCCTTTGAGGTAGGGGATGACACTCCGGCTTCGCTGAAAGAGGCGGTGGTCTCGACAGCCGACTCATATTTCGGCGCTACTGGCTGGACCAAACTCAACGACGCTGGTGATCGGTTGTACGCGGACTATGACTTCTGGGCAATACAGGAGCAGAATGGCACGTACGAATGGGTCACGGTGCTTCGTTACCAGATTGATGCCGGCATCGGTGGTCATCTGGTCAGATAATAACCAACTCTCTTTTTTCCCGGTTCGTTCCTGACACCGTCATTACGGTACGGTTGCTGTTCTCTTCGATCCCTGCACAGCACCGAGTGCTTTTCGTTCTTCTTCACTCACATCACCACCTCCAGCAGCACCCCGGCAACAGCTCCCACAACCGCTCCCAGCACCCCGGCAACGCCGGTCATTCATCTTTTCCCATTTTTTCTGGCTCAACTACTAAATTATCACATTTTAGTAGATTTTAGTAGTTGGGAATTTGGAAGTTCTCTTCCCGGAAACGGGCAAAACACACTTTCATTCTTCTATTAAGGACTCTTCTCATTAACAATGAACATGAACGTGTTGCCACGTTTTTCTTTGTTCAGGTATCCAAGATCGGTCAGGTGGAGCAGATCCGTACGTGCTGTCTGATAAACGACGTCAAAGGTTTCCTTGATTTCACGTATGGTGAAGTACTCGTCGCTGTGCTCCGTCAGATAACTGAGCACTTTTGCCTGACGGGGGCTGATCTCTTTGATAGTTTTGATGAGCAGTGTGGTGTTGAGCTGTTCTGTCTGTTTTTCCTCCAGATAGATGAACAAATCCTGCAGGGCTTTATTGAGACAGGTGATATTATACAAAATAAAGTAGGTCAGGTCCATATCGTCATATTCGGTGTAAAGATACGCAAGAGCATAATTTTTCTTTGACCGGAGGATCATCTTTGAAATAGCCATGTACTCAAAGAGCCAGTACCCCTGTGAGAGCATGTACCAGTAGAAGATACTCCGGGCGGTCCGCCCATTGCCGTCCTCAAACGGGTGAATGTAGCCAATAAGAAAGTGAAGGATGATGCCCCGGATTATCGGATGAATATAGCCGGTTTCTTCTTCATCTGTCACGGAGTGAAGAGGGTCGGGTTCGTTGAAATGGTTTGCAAACTCGCAAAGGCTCGCAATCATCCCCGGAACTTCAGCAGCTTTTGGCGGGGTGTGATAGATCTCCCCATGAACCGGGTCTGCCACAACAATGTCGTCAGAGGTTCGAAATTGCCCTACGAGTTCTGGTTCAAGGGTCTCTTTTGTGACATGCTGATGGATCTCACAGATGAGTTCCGGTGTCAGGGGCCGGTCGGTGTTTTTGGCAATGAACTGCATGGTCTCGTAGTTGTTGAGAACCATCTGTTCACCGGGTGTGCGGGGTTTTTTGTGTTTGCGCAGCATCTCCTTTGCGACTTTTTGGGTGGTTACCGCCCCTTCCAGAATACTTGAAGCAATGGCTTCATCCATCAGGGAATTGATGATGTAGGATTTGTCGAGCTGAATTGCTTTGTTGCGTATGCGGATGGTTCCTGAGAGATAGCGGTC
>CAZBGM010000138.1:0-3297 GCA_964491505.1 uncultured Methanomicrobiaceae archaeon
CTGCAATCTCCGGGAGATTCTTCACACCCATCAGGATCACAATTGTGCCCGGCGCATCAGCAAGCCATTGCCAGTTCATGGCAGAGGTCTCTTTTGTCGGGTCTTCGTGGCCGGTCAGAAACGTGACCTGTGAGGCAAAACTCCGGTGCGTAACCGGAATACCCACCGATTCAGGCACGGCGATCGCACTCGTGATACCAGGCACAACTCTTACCTCGATACCTGCTGCCTGAAGGGTTTCCATCTCCTCGCCGCCACGACCGAAGAGAAACGGGTCACCGCCTTTGAGCCGGACGACGTTCTTACCCTCACGGGCACAGGCAATCATCAGGTTCTCAATCTCGCCCTGTTCTTTGATGTGCTTCCCGCCAAATTTCCCCACATCAACTTTTTCGGCAGACTCCGGCAGCGAACCAATAATCTCCTCACCCGGAAGCTGATCATAGAAAATAACATCAGCAGAAGCGATCACCTGCGCTGCTTTTGGTGCCATTAAATCCAGCCCGCCGGGACCAGACCCAACCAGAAAAACCGTTCCGGGCTTCATATTCAGATTAATATTCGTATTTGCACTCGGATCCATCGTTAGTTTCCCTTTATTCCCAGTGTTTTCTGTGCTTCAAGAATCAGATCACCGGCAATCATGCGCATCTTCTCTCCGAGAATACGCCCTTCGGCCTCATCCAGACACTGATCTTCAATCCGCTCATAGCGACTGCCATCCAGGGCCAGTACCTCAGCAATCAGAAACCCGTCCTCACAGAAGACACCCTGCGGTGTAAAACAACCGCCTTTGATCTCTTCCATAACAGCCCGTTCTGCCATCGTATCAGCCCGGCTCTGAGGATCGTCAAGCACGGCAAGAGTTGCAACAAGATCCGGGTCATTACGGCAGACGACAGCAACCGTGCCCTGATTCGGAGAGGGCACATACCACTGTTCCCGAAGCCGGGTGCCCGGCAGTTCAAGACCAAGGCGCTGCATCCCCGCTTCAGCAAGCACAATCGCGTCATACTCACCCTCACGGAGTTTTTTAAGGCGGGTATCCACATTGCCCCGCAGATCCCGGATATCAAAGTCCTGCCCGCAGCGCCGCAACTGTGCCCGGCGCCGGGTGCTTGAGGTTCCGATAATCCTGACATCTTCAAGAGGGCAGTAATGCACCAGAAAATCTGCAGGAGAGTCGCGTTTCAATACTGCACAGGTTGTCACATCCTCCGGACGGTCTGCCGGAATATCCTTCATCGAGTGCACAGCGCAGTCGATAGTCCCGGCAGCGATCGCTTCATCCAGTGCCCGCACAAAAAGACCCTGACCACCGACTTTGTGAAGGGGTACTCCGGTCTTTTTGTCGCCCTCGGTTTTAATGATGACAATCTCAGTTGCGACGTCCCGGGCCCCAAGCAGTGCGCAGACCTTCTCAGTCTGTACAAGAGCCAGCTTTGAGCCCCGTGTACCGACCCGGATCACAGACATTCCTGGTAAGCTCCGGCGATCGTAGCCACATCCTCATCGCTGTGTGCCACTGAGAGGAAGTTTGTCTCAAACTGTGAAGGCGGAAGGAAGACACCCTTATGCAGCATCTTCTTCCAGAAAACGCCATATGCACCGGTATCACTCTCTTTTGCCTCAGTAAAGCTCTCCGGAGCCGTCTCCCTGAAGAAGAGCTTAAACATCGAGCCCTTCGAAACAAATGAGTCATGATACGCCGCCGGGAGACTCTCTTTTATAGTCCGGACTCGCTCTTCCAGTGTAGGGTAGAGTTCCTTGTGTTCATGAATCCATGAGAGCGCAGCGTATCCGGCCGTCATCGAGAGCGGATTGCCCGAGAACGTCCCGGCCTGATAGACAGGACCTGACGGGGCCACCTGCTGCATAATGTCACGCCGGCCACCAAAGGCGCCTATCGGAAGACCGCCACCGATAATCTTTCCGAAGGTTGAGAGATCCGGTGTGATACCGTAGGCAACCTGAGCACCGCCAATTCCTAAACGGTATCCACAGATAACCTCGTCAAAGATCAGCAGCACATCATGCTCCCGGGTAATCTTCCGCACCTCAGAGAGATAATCCTCCCGGGGCAGCACCAGTCCGCAGTTGCCCATCACCGGCTCGATGATAAACGCCGCAATATTTTCGTTCTTCTCCAGTAAATCACTGAGAGCCTGAACATCATTATATGCAACCTGTCGGGTATGTTTCGCGAGATCAGGAATCACACCCAAAGAGTCCGGCACTCCCATCGTAAGAGCTCCGGATCCTGCTTTAATCAGCACCGCATCGTGGGCTCCGTGAAATCCACCTTCAAGTTTAATAATGTCGTCTTTGCCGGTAAAACCACGAGCAAGACGAATCGCGGCCATCGTGGCTTCAGACCCTGTAGAGACGAACCGAATCATATCCAGAGACGGATGATCAGCGACAATCTGTTCGGCGAGTTTTACTTCATGTTCCGATGGCGTCCCGTAAATCCAGCCGTCAGCCAATTGCTTTGTGATAGCATCCCGTACTACCGAATGTGAATGACCTAAGAGAAGTGGGCCATAAGCACAGCAGCAGTCAATAAGCTCTGCACCATCTTCGGTCAGAATTTTTGAGCCTGCCCCTGATTTCGTGTAAAACGGATACGGCTGAATGGCCCGCACCGGACTACTCACACCACCAGGCATGATTTTTTTTGCTCTCGCAAAAAGTTCACTGCTGTTCATCACACCACCGTGCTACATCTAGAGCGAAATATGTAATAATAAGATCAGCCCCTGCCCGCTTAATGCAAGTCAGGGATTCCATCACTGCCGCTTTTTCATCTATCCAGCCGCGCTCTGCTGCTGCTTTAATCATTGAGTACTCTCCTGAAACCTGATAGGCAGCAACCGGCACCCCAAGAGCTGCAATATCGATGAGCACATCCAGATACAGGGAGGCTGGCTTGACCATAATAATGTCAGCTCCTTCCTGCACATCCATCTCTGATTCCTGAAAAGCTTCCCGACCGTTTGCCGGGTTCATCTGATAGGTGGAACGATCACCGAAGGAATAGCCTGAATCTGCCGCCTCCCTGAAGGGCCCATAGAAGGCACTAGCAAATTTGGTTGAGTAGGACATAATCGAGATATCGCCAAACCCTTCGTCGTCAAGAGCTTCCCGGATGGCAGCAACCTGTCCATCAAGCATGCAGGACGGCGCGACCATATCTGCTCCGGCAACGGCATGACTAACAGCGATACGTCCCATGAGTTCAAGAGAGGGATCGTTTAAGAGGTCCATGCCACACCGTGTCTCACCGATGATGCCACA
>CAZBGM010000139.1:0-3295 GCA_964491505.1 uncultured Methanomicrobiaceae archaeon
ATGAAATTACTATTGTGGTGTGTCTCCATAAACGGGTTTCTCCATGGGTGTTGAGGTGGAACGGCGCTCCCTGAAAGTATAGCATCATATGGTTTATATGAGTATATCAGAGTTTTGGATTGTGTTGGTAAATATTGGATTATTTGGTAGTTTTGAACCATAATGGGCTTGATTTGCTATTTTACGGAAATTGTTTTTATCGGTCTGTTCTGTTTGTCAGGGATTGTGAAGAGTGGATATTGTTGTTGCGGAGTTTTTTTCTGAGTGGGAGGATCTTCGGGGTTAAATTTGTCACTATTAATAGGGTGTGTGGTGGGGGTGTCTATTCCATGCAAAGTCCTGGTTGTTGGCGGTAGTCTTTGCCAGTATTTTCCAGTAGATAATGTGGTTGTGGATGTGTCTGAGGGATCTTCTGTCTGGTTTTGTTTTCCTGCTTGCCGGGGAGGGTTTGTTTGGTCTTGGGGAATGTCTTTAAGAAGTGTGGGTATAACTGGGCCGGCCGAAGCAGCAGAAAAAATCCATGCCAACAATCGAAGATTGTTAAGGCTGGTCAAAGCCAAAGCCGGTGTTGCAGAAGAATGACGAACCGGCCCCTGAGGGAATCCGGTTTTACGAAAGTGGTAATTTCTCCGGGAATTTTCGTCTGGGCTTTCGTTGATTGTTTTCTGCCGGAAGTTGTTTGTGAGCTGGTTTGGATTAGATTCAACAAGAAAGGAACGGTTTCTGGTTTTTGCTCCTTCGACTGTTTTGAAATGTCTGTCTGGTTCTGGATGGGGTTATTTTTTCCGGGGGTGAGATGCTCCTGTTCTTCGGGCACGTTTGAGGTAGTGTAAAATGGGCAAAAGAACCTCCTGAAATGTATAGCATCATATGGTTTATTGATGAATATTGGTTGAAACTATTCTGGGGAATTTTTGTATATTATTATCAAATTCCTGATTAAATTGCCCGTATTAGGGATATTCTGGAAAAAAGATCTAGTTGGTTGTTTTCCCGTTTGGGTGAAGGTTCATGTGAAATATTTTGGGTCAATCTGTAACTATTCAATGCAAAAAATGCCGGAAGGCTGGTTCTTATTGTGGGCTAATTAACGTCTGATTAAATAAAAAAAAGTAAATCTCGCGTTTTCAGCAATAAACCAAATGTTGATTTTTGGCAAGAGCAAGAACTGAATGGGGTGGATTCAGGATAGTGGTGGACGATTCATTTTGAGTGAATGTTAAGCGGCGATTCAACGATTTACACTTTTTCGAGGGCATTGAAACTGAAAAACCCTCATCAACATGATCTTTTGCACCTTTTGGAGAGCACCAGACCTTTCCGGAACGCTGGTTTTCGACTGCAACTGGCAAAAAATGCACAAATTTTTGATTCTTTCGCTTCGTTGCTATGTCTCAGCAACAATGCTGCCTGAAATTAAGGTGTCCCTGTCGGGAAATAACGCCTTATTTCTTCCCGTTTGAGAGCGGGAAGTATTGCTGATAGACGTCCCGGCGCTCGTCAACATCGGTGTGGAGATAGATTTCTGTTGTCTGAATAGACGAATGGCCAAGATTTTCCTGCACAACCCGGAGGTTTTTTGAGCGTTTATAGAGCTCAGATGCGTAAGAATGGCGGATTTTATGGGGTGTAATCCCTTCAGGAGCGTATTTTTTAAAGAGATGCTGCACCGTTCGCGGGGAGATATTTTTGCCATGATGTCCGGTAAAAAGTGGCCCTGAAATCTTCCCGGCAGCAAACGAATCAATCTGTTCAAGGGTATCGTCGTCTACAAAAACAACCCTGATTTTCCCTCCTTTCCCGTTCACTCTGATAGTGTGATCTTCAAAATCAATATCATCAATATTGATACCGCAGAGTTCTGAAACACGGACGCCTGTCGCGTAAATTGTCCTGACAATGAGTCTGTCGCGTGTATCGTCGATAGAGTCTAGAAGGGCAATGACCTGATTATGCTTCAGATATCGCACTTCTTTCTCCTTGATTCGGGGGCGGTCAACGCCCAACAATGGGTTTGCCTCAATAGCTCCCTGAGTGTAAGCATATCGGTAAAATGAGCCCAGAGAGGAGATAATCCGGTTTAGTGTCGTTGGTTTGTAATCTCGCAGGGATGTGAGAAATGCCAGAAAATCATCCACATAGATGGGTGTTGTCTCTATTTCGGTGTCAAGTCTTGCGTTCTCCAGGTCTTCCCAGTATAAGACCAGTTTCTGTCGGTCCGTGTTTCTGCGGATCCACAGGTAGTAGGCAAACTTCCGTATCACCTGTTGGTAACTCTGGATGGTCCGGGGTGAATAATTCCTCATTCTGAGGTGATGAACGAACCGGGGAAGCCACTCAGAAAAATATCCGCTTTCCATGCTTTATTCTTTCATTGCTCAATGTATATTAGTTTTGCGCAGAATATCTATTCTGCGCAAAAAACCTGTTCGATGGGTTGAGGCTGCAGCATGACCTGGACAGGATCAGATCGGCTCTCATAATTGCTGTCTCACGGCAGAACTCAGGTGGATTGGTGTGATTGATTGTCTTGTTTTTTGCCTGGCTGTGATGGGGTTCAATGGGGCTGTATCCGGATTTACGAGAATTTTGGACTTCTGGTGGACTATCTGAGGCAGGTAATGGAACAAAATAGGTTTGGGATTATCTAATGAATCCTGTAACAACAATGTGATGTTTCTGTTCGGAGGCTTGAAGGCTCAGAGTCTGATGGAAAAAGTCTCAGTGGGTCATCGCAGAAAATTCCTGTATCTTCCTAAATATCGTAGTAAGAGTGGTATTTGGTTCTAGTCGTTGTTGAATTGTTGCACTGAAACCGGCAGTCAACAATTGTTGATGAAAAAACCGGTACCTAATTGCCAATGAATAGTTTTGTGAAGGATTCAGTGGCCGTTGCTTTGTTTAGTTCTGGTACTATTCTGACAGGCGATGGAGGGGGCGTTTCATTCCGTAGGTGACGTTTTGCACCCCGTTTTGTCCACAACATTTCGATTTGCTCCTGGTTGTCAGATGTCAGAGAAGTATCTGGTTTATGTAATCCGTACCTCGTATTGGACCTGAAATTTGGGATCACATAGTGCCATCCTGGCCGAATCTGCACCTTTTTTGGCCCCAAATAGCTGTGTTGTATTATTTCAGATAAATTATCTGCTCCACCGGAAATCATCAATAAACCATATGATGCTATACATAGAAGGGTTCGTACAGCATCTGCGAAACCAACAAAAACTCCCCAAAAAAGGCACCTGTAAAAATCATAGTCTTAATCAAAAATCAGACCAACACTATAGTGAAA
>CAZBGM010000140.1:0-1641 GCA_964491505.1 uncultured Methanomicrobiaceae archaeon
TTTACGCCGTCTGTTTTCGTGTATCTAACCACTCGTGGGCATGTTCCACGACTGAGATGACGGCCGGCATCACAACGATTGCACCAATCAGTGAGAACCCGACGGTGAGAACCGTTACCAGACCGAAGTTTGAGATGACCGGCGATGTAGAGACGATAAGGGCTGAAAACCCGAATACGGTGGTCAGGCCCGAGACTGAAACGGCGGTGCCGATCTTCTGGATACTCGTCCGGATAGCATGGTTTATCGTATAGCCCTTTGCCTTTTCTTCTTCATAACGCTCGTAGATGAGAATGGTATATTCTGATGCGACCCCGATTGTCATCGCACCCAGTGTTGCCGTCAGAAGCGAGTAGGCAAGGCCCATTGCATACATAATCAGACTGTTCCATCCGATAATCATGATGATGGGTATCAGGGGGGCAATGGCGTCAACGCGTTTATAGACCAGTATTAAAAAGAGGAGAATCAGCATGAGTCCCAGGTAGGTCATCGGGTTCTTGGTCTCTTTAATGTCGTCAATCATATCAGTAAACATCGACACTGTCCCGGTAAAGGACGCAGTAATACCCGGTGGTACATGATAGAAGGTAAGATCTTTCTGCATCTCCTTGATCAGTGTCTGGGAATCCGGGATAGACAGGTCGATGAGTGAGAACTCAATGACGCCTTCCATACTTCCCTCAAGGTAGGAATCAGACTGTTCCGGCGGAATGGTTTTGAGTATTGCTTCAAGTTCTTCCTGGTTGGTTGGCATCACACCGCCGTTATAACTGGCAACCAGTGAGGCAATGCTTGTCGCACCGGTGATTTCATTGTGTTTGCCTACTGCATACTGGCTGAAATCATAAATCCATGTGAGGGTATCGACGTCAAGCAGATATCCGGAACGGATATCGAGGGTGATGGTACTTGTTGAACCCATCGTCCGGGTTACTTTATCCATATCAATCTTTGCCGGCATGGACTGTGAGACCATTGAATCCTCATCCGTGTCGATGGGGACTCTCTCATCAAGCTGTATACCGACCGCCCAGATCATGGTGAGTGCCAGGAGAATCGGGATGGGGTTTTTGGCAATCTTTACCGCAAGGTTGCCGAGCAGTGTATCGTACCGTGCCATGAAGGACCCTTTACTGCCGGATGAGACTGTTGGGTCATGGTCACATCCGTCCCAGTCAAGCTGGCAGGTATCTGCGTCAAGGGTTCCGCCTTTATGCTCTTTTTGCCGGTATTTTACCAGCAGACAGAAGGTCGGGACAGCAACAAGCGATATCAGGTAACAGCAGGCAATACCGATGATACAGATGGTGCCAAAGTCCCGTATCATCGGAACTCTCGCTGTCATAAGCGCAACGAACCCAAGGGCTGTTGCAATCATCGCCGTAAGAATTGACGGTCCTGAACGGGTGACGGTGTGAAGGACGGCGTCTGAGAGAGAACCCCGTCCTATTTCCTCATCGAACCGGGACTGAAACTGAATGGCATAATCGATACCAATACCGATGATGACCGGGAATGCCGCAACAACGATCATGCTGACCGGAATCCCGAAGATACCCATGACGCCAAAGGTGGTGATAATCCCGCAGAAGACGATTGCCACCGGCAGGAACCGGTACCGCACATGGCCAAAGAGAA
>CAZBGM010000140.1:1741-3266 GCA_964491505.1 uncultured Methanomicrobiaceae archaeon
CCATTTGCCGTCTTCAGATAATCGGTGATGGTGATAACTTCAGTAACGTATTTCTCGGTTCGAAGATCTTTTTCCAGAAGGTTGAGATAATTGAGCACATCAGGATGGAGGAGATCATTTCCTTCAATGATGAGAATGACTGCCCCTGATCCGAAATTGTTCTCGTAGTGGTTCATCAGGGAACCAACCGGCGTTGTTTTGTCCAGATAGGTGTCAGAACCTGTCTTCATGGTGACGTGTGTCGCACCTATCATACAGATTATGAGCAGGGTTGCGATCACACCGGCAACAACGGCAGGGTGTTTGTTGATTAAATCAGCTATTTTTGTATAAACTATTGTTACTGGATTCATTGAATGTCCGTTTTCCGGGAGTTTTTGGCTGAATATACACCATAATCCTGTAGAATTACTCTGGTGAGTTCCTGTGCTATGTCAGTAATTTCCTGGTCTTTGACTGGAATACCACAGTTCTGTGCCATTGTTTTCAGGCGGAGGGTATCATAGATGTGGTAATTTCCTCCAGGATGCCGGCAAGGGTCAAAAAGGGCATGGAATATTGCTTCATCAAAGGGTTTCGTGAGTGAAATGTCATATCCTTCTGATTTATGCAGTAGTTCTATCAGATACACAAAGGGCATGGGCGGGCAAAAACCCGCTTCTTTCCAGATTTGGGAGGTTTCCAAATTTTTTTCGGGAATAAGGAAATATTGTAATTGTAGATTCATGTATGGCACTGGTAATTCTTATGCTCATATTGTTTACTGAAAGAAGGTATATAGTGGTTACAACCAAACAAGTTGTATGTACCATGATGCTGTTTCTGCGATGATGAATCTGGGTTTTTCTGAATATGAAGCAAAGGCGTACCGGGCTCTTGTTGAACTTGGAAATGCGAATGCCCGGGAGATCTCCGGTAAAAGTGGTGTTCCGCAGGGGAAGATCTACCAGGTGCTGCACCGACTGGTGAACAGGGGATTCGCGCAGATTCAGGAAGGGTCGCCGGTTTATTTCTATGCTGAGGACCCGGTAGGTGCGGTTCTTACGCTGAAAAATGAGATGAATGCCGGCATTGATAATCTGGTGCAGGATTTTATGAGTGCCCGTCCGGAGGATACCGAAATGGCACCATTTCTTGCGATTCGGAGTAACTGGGGTATTTTAAACAGGTTAAAATCTCTGATTCGTAATGCCGAACGTCAGATTGTTATCTATGCCATAAAACCGGAACTTTTAACGGAAGTCTATCAGGATATCAGGCGTGCAGAACGCAGTGTGGATGTGAGAATTTATGTCGATGACGCGTCGCAGTTTGAGCATGTGAAGACCGAAGTCCGTGAGGTGAAAGATCAGATGGAGCAGTTTTTTAGTGATTATCATGAGGATGAAAACAGTGCATTAAAGCAGAAAATGGAATTTTCTGAGCTTTTGATTGTGGCCGACGGGTATAAAGGTCTGGTTATTGATTCAATGAACGGGCAGCGCCGGGGTGTGGTTGTGCAGATGCCGGAGTTCTGTTATATCCT
>CAZBGM010000141.1:0-3257 GCA_964491505.1 uncultured Methanomicrobiaceae archaeon
GAGTGGTTCGGTCTCGACTGAATCAATAACTGAGAGGGGGGTGCCGCCTGAAAGAAGGCGCGCAAACTCATCAAAGTTATTTCCCCACGCGGTGACGATGACTTCACTGCCGAGATTTTTCACCGTGCCGCGCATATTCAGGCGTTTTGCAGTCGCATAGACAAACGGACGGAATCCTACGCCCTGTACGATTCCTTTTATCCGTATTTTTCCTTTATTTGGCATGAGAAAATCCTGCTAAAGGTTTAATGATATTTAACATCAATAGTATAATGGGTTTTTACGTTGACAGGACATATTCGAATAGTTAATGATCCAATAGATCTTGTTCCATTGATCATTACATTCCATAACGCGAACTACAAAAAGGTATACGATCTTCTCGCAAAATCCTGGCACACTGAGGAGGAGCTGGGACAGGAGACCGATCCGGATAGTGTGAGCGGTTGTCTTATCATTCTGGAGAAAGGGAATCTTATCGAGGAGCAGTGGCGTATGCCCGAGCCTGGAAAGACGCCACAGAAGGAATACCGAACCACCTACTCTCGTTTCAGGGCAAATTTTCAGTGTCCTATGAGCGAACTGGGTGATCTGCTTCATGTCTCTACCTCAAATGACGAGGATTTGCGTTCCCTTGTAGATCAGATCGAGGCGGAAGTGAAGAGCGGTAACGTCTCGTATAATGACTTAGGGCGGAAGTTTGGTGTCAGTCCGATGTTTATTAAGGGCGTTGCCAAACGGATGCCGCACCTTGATGTGAAAGGCCAGGGGCTGGTGCTCGTTGAACCTCCCAAATGAGGATCCCCTCTATCATATTCTTCGCTCAAAGCGTGAATCAACGCGATTTCAGATACTGGTAGGTGTCGCTGAACACCAACCGGCAGTCCGCCAGCAGGAGATAGCTGAGCAGCTTCGGCTGACTCCACAGGCTATCTCGGAATATATTCGTGAGCTGACCGAGGACGGGATGGTGGTCTCGAATGGCCGGGGTCGGTATCAGGTGACGCCGGAAGGCATCGAGTGCATCATCGAGAGTGCCCAGGCCCTTGATAGTTATATTCAGCATATCACAAACGACGTCATCCGTCCGGTATCGATCTGGGCGGCAATTGCAGGCGAGCAACTCGAAAAAGGCGATGAGGTGGGCGTCTATATGAAAGACGGCCTCCTCTATGCCGGAAAGGAAGAGCAGTCGGCGATGGCGATCGTCTCAGATACAGCACGCCGGGGCGAAGATGTCGGCATCTGCCAGATGAAGGGCATCATTGATGTTGCTCCGGGGAAGGTGCACATCTTCCGTGTTCCAAAGATTGAACACGGGGGGTCACGGCAGGTGCCAACCGGTGCCCTTCGCGGAGTGCTTGGAAAAGTGAAATTCGTCGGGTGTGTAGGTGTCGAGGCCTTGGTTGCGGTGCGAAAGAACGGACGTGAGCCTGATGTCTATTTCGGCGCCCGTGAAGGAGTCATTGAGGCGGCCCGGTTTGGGATGGATGCGGCCTTAGTGATAGAAGAGAACGAAGTCTCGCCGATGATTCAGCGTATTGAAGGTGCTGGTCTGCAGTACGTGCTCCATGACCGTGAATCGGCATGAAAATAGTAGTATATCCAAAAAAAGGCGCATATCGCCTCAATTTTTTTCAAAATCAAAAAACCATTGCGACCGGCATTGTTGAACTGACGAGGACCGGACGGGGTGTGCGTCCGAAGACCTTTCGGTATAAACCGGTGGGTAAGCGGCAGTTAAAGCCGACACCGCCGCGTGAACTCATCGGAAAACTCCGGCATGGGGATGTGCTCTTAACCGGGAAAGACGAGGGTTTTGAGTCTTTTCTGGAGGATTTGCAGATTCCGTGGCGGTATATCCGGGTCTGCCGGATGTGTATCTTAGAGGATAGGATTACACCACTTCCAAAAGACGTTGCGGTAAAATACGGACCTGAATCCATCTGCATGGACTGTGCTATCCGCGAACTTCGGCGGGAGGCTGGCTATCTGGGTGGCTTTGGCAGCTCAAGCCTGGGGCATCTGGAGAAACTGCTGGAGCTCTATCATGACCTGGACCGGGTGCTGGGCATGGTCCAGCCTGCTGATCCCCGGTCGTCCCATACACTCTTTGACCGTATCGAGGCCAAGAGCACGATGAAGACGCAGAAGATCACCGAGCTTGGTCTGCCGAAGAAACTGGTGAAGGCAAGCGGGGTGGAGTATCTGATGCCGGTGCAGCAGCGCTGTGTGGACGGCGGTCTGTTACAGGGAACAGATATGTTGGTTATGGCTGCAACAGCTTCTGGTAAGACCTTTATCGGCGAGATGGCGGGGATTAATAATATTCTTAAAAACCGGGGGAAGGTGCTCTTTCTCGTCCCGCTGGTCGCCCTTGCAAACCAGAAATACCGGCGTTTTACTGAGAAGTATAGCTCGTTTCTGAAGGTTTCACTGCGGACCGGTGTCTCACGTCTGAATATGGCGGAGACGAAGGTGCATGCGGAGCGTGGTATTCGTGCTGATATCATTGTGGGAACGTATGAGGGCGTGGATCACATGCTGCGCAGCGGAAAGCGTCTGGACGGCATCGGCACGGTGGTGATTGATGAGGTGCAGATGCTTGAGGACCCGGAACGCGGACACCGGGTGGACGGGCTGATTACCCGGTTAAAGGAGGTTGCTCCGCAGGCGCAGTATCTCTATCTGAGTGCGACCATCGGGGCGCCGTCCCTTCTTGCAAAGAAGCTTGCGGCTTCTGTTGTGGAATATGATGAACGGCCGGTGCCGCTGGAACGCCATCTTGTTTTTACTGAGCGTAAGGAGAAGATCCCGCTGATTAAACGGCTGGTCTTAGACCAGTGGCAGCACACCTCGGAGAAGGGCTATAAGGGCCAGACGATTGTGTTTACAAACGCCCGTGCCCGCTGCCATGCAGTTGCTGATAAGCTGGGGAGCCGGGCAGAACCGTATCATGCGGGCCTGACTGCAAAGGAACGACACAGTGTTGAGAAACGCTTTGAGAACGGCAGTATTGCAGCGGTAATTACGACAGCAGCACTCGCAGCGGGCGTGGATTTCCCAGCGTCGCAGGTTATTTTCGACTCTCTTGCGATGGGTATCGAATGGCTGACGGTCCAGGACTTTAAGCAGATGCAGGGTCGTGCCGGCCGGCCGGACTTTCATGCGGAGGGGAAAGTGGTGGTCCTTGCCGAGCCGGGTGGCAGTTATTCCCGTGAGTCGAAGATCACCGAGGAGGAGGTGGCGATTAACCT
>CAZBGM010000142.1:0-3254 GCA_964491505.1 uncultured Methanomicrobiaceae archaeon
TAGACCACCAGAAAGACCAGGGTCCAGACAAATATTTTCGTCTCCAGGGAAAAGAGAAAGAGCATCTGGGCGGCGCATCCCCCAAGCAGAACACAGATGATAAGCCGGATCATCTTTCTTTTCTTCTGTTCATTCATCATATGTTATCTCTCCTCTGAGCAGGAACATCTGCCGGTCCGGAGCAGATCACAGACCGTACTGAGATACCCAATGAGGTTTTCTCTGTATTGTTCTCTGCTGATACTGCCTGCTTTGTGATCCACGAGCAGAAGAATCCGGTCTGCTTCAGCGATCAGCAGATCCATCGAACTCGCAGCAAAGACGAAGGCGCTGCCGTTGAGTGCCGGGCGGTCTGTTGCAAGAATCTCTGAGAGTGGGCGGACGTCTTCTGTCTTTATACAGGACGGTATGAGCAAGTTTGCTGCTGCTTTATCCTCGTCGATGAACAGGAGCGGAGCGCTCTTCCGGAGTGCCTGCTGAATCTGATCTGCCATGATAAGCGATCCGCTTCCCCGCCCGCCTGCTGAGGTTACTGTGCCATCAACGCCCGGCGGCAGACTTCTGAAGAAGAGACTGACATCAGCATCAGCGAGGCCGGACCCGGATGCCTGTGGAAAGGCAGCGCCGGGCCGGGTTACCACGTATTCCCGCCCGTCACCGGGTGTATGATCGTCGACTCCGGCAAGGATTGCCTGGAGGAGTGTGGATTTTCCCTGTGCGTTGCTCCCGATAATGGCAAACGCTTCGTTCTCTCTGATACCAAGACCGGTTATCGTCTCATTGCTGCCTTCCAGAACGATCTCCTCCGGCGTGAGCTCTTCTGGGCAGTGAAACTGGATGTGAACGCCTGATTTTCGCCCGGCAATTCTGAAGTAGGACCGGTGTTCTGTGTTCTCCCGGGCGGGTCTGGTTCCGTCTCCGATAAAGGCAACCAGTCCGAGATCACTGAGACGGTCCCTGAGCAGTTTCTGATCCAGAGAGCAGGCCATCCACTGGGCAAGAACGCTCTCCGGGACCCTAGTGGTTTCATCTGTGATTGCCTGAATGAGATTAGAAAAAACCTTATGCAGTGCCCGGATGGTTCCCGTCGTGGGCAGTCCGGGATGGGGAAGGGCACCGTGGATCTCAAGGTGCAGTCCTTTCTCATCGAAGCGGTTGCAGTGGTCTGCCCGCCAGAGATGACCCCCGACACCCTGTGGAGCATGAATGAGGGTGCAGGGCTCTATGGTAACTTCATAGTGCATTGGATGACGGGTACCGATTCCGGCGAGGGGGTGCAGACCGGAGTTCCGCCGTGCATCTGCCTTTATACGCTCTATAATAGCAGCAACAGCACCATCCCGGCCCTCAGGGCGGGAATCCACAACCACATCCGGCAGTGCAGGTATCAGTAACGGAAAAGAGAACTGCAGAGCGGTTTTGTCATGTGAGGAAATGAGATAGGTATTCACGCCCTGACGCATCGCTTTTTCTTCCGGACCGGCATCCTTTGTCCCTGCCCCGGAGAGAATGGACGGGAAGATGCTGCTCCATTTCTTTGTTTTTTCCACGTCTCTGCCCCTGTTTCTCTGTATCAGATAGTAGGAATCCCTTCACCTTAAAGGCAGGTATATTGTGGTTATGGTGGTGTTCTTTATCGTTTCAGGATGAAGTTTAGATACGAATAATGAAAGTTACGGTACTGGCATCCGGCAGTAAAGGAAACTGCTGTTATGTAGAAGGAGAATCTGGGGCACTCCTGATAGATGTGGGTCTGTCGGCACGTGAAACGGTCCGGCGTATCGAAGCGGCAGGCGGGAAGAAAGATGCCGTGGAGGCAATCTTGGTCACTCATGAGCACGGTGATCATGTGAAAGGCATTGATGTACTGACCCGTAATCACATTGAAGTGCCGGTTATCAGTACGCAGGGAACGCTCTGGCAACTTGAAGGACAGGTTCGCGCCACCGGACTGTTCCGCCCGGCTAAAACCGGAACACCCGTAACCGTCGGAGATTTCTCTGTAGAGCTTTTTGACACGTATCACGATGCCTGTGAACCCTGTGGTTTTGTGATTCGTGAAAATGGCTCATCCTTTGGGTACTGTACCGACACCGGAATGCTCTCAGCAGATATTACCCGGCGCCTTCGTGCCTGTGACGGTATCGTACTGGAAAGTAATCACTGCCCGCACATGCTGAAAAACGGGAAGTATCCTGAATTTTTAAAGGCCAGAATCAGTGATCCTAAACGGGGACATCTCTCCAACACTGCCGCCGCTGCATTTCTGAAGGAATGTGCGGGAGAGGTTGGGACGATTATACTTGCCCATTTAAGTGAAGAGAATAATACCCCGGAAAAAGTCAGAGATTTAGCATGTGAGAGTCTTGGGATGTATGTTCATGAAACCACACTCCATGTGGCCTGCCAGCATACGATCTCAGAAACATTTGAAGTTTAGGAGGTGATGTGGCAATGGACTTTTCAGAATTTTCCGACATTTGTGAGATACTGGAAGCGACACCGGGACGTCTGGACCGCGTTGCAATCGTCGCTGAGGTGCTGCCAACCCTCTCAGACGACGAGCTACCTATTTTCGTTAGGTTTCTGATGGGCAATGTTTTTCCTGACTGGAGTCCGGAGAAAGTAGGTATCGGACCGAATCACGTCTATGATGCGGTTGCCTATGTTGCCGGGAAGAAGAAAAGCGATGTCATCTCTATTATCAACAAAACCGGTGATGTAGGTGCGGCAGTTGAAGAAATTTTACAGGCAAAGTCTCAGATGTCATTCTTCACTGAATCACTTGAACTAACTGGCGTATATCAGGATCTGCTCTACCTTTCGCGGATCGGTGGCGCCACGTCACAGCGGGAAAAATTAAAGGTCGTGCGGCGACTCTTTGCAAATGCTGCCCCCGTACAGGGGAAGTATCTAGCCCGTTTGCTTCTCAGTGAATTGCGTATCGGGGTTGGTGAAGGTAATCTCAGAGACGCGATCGCAGGAGCTTTTGGTGTTTCGGCAGAACAGGTATCTCATGCTCATCAGGCGGCAAACGATCTCGGAGAGGTTGCGGTCTTAGCACGAAAGGGAGAAGACGCCCTGAAGGCGGTGACGATCGAACTCTTCCGGCCGGTTAAGATGATGCTTGCACAGGCCGGGACCATCACTGCGATGGTAGAAAAACAGGGATCTGTTGCAGCTGAATACAAATATGATGGCACCCGGTTTCAGTTTCACAAAATGGGCGACCGTTGTGAGATTTATTCCCGGCG
>CAZBGM010000143.1:0-3228 GCA_964491505.1 uncultured Methanomicrobiaceae archaeon
GACGGCGTAAAGCTCTGAAATACATCACATCTTTTTTTCCGGCGCTCACTCTTCTGAATGGAACCGGCGGGGCCGAATATCAGGTCCTAAAAAAAGGGAACGTATGATCGAATCTATGGCTGCCGGTTCATCTCTGTGTCCATAATGCCGATAGCATCACCCATTCCCGTCTGTATCGTCGTCTTCCCTTCCGGGAACCAGACCGTGCGCTGCGGGAACGGAATTTCAATGCCAGACTCTTCAAGAGCCACCTTGATCTTCCAGAGGAGTTCGGTTCTCACATCCCACCAGACCATCGAGGGTGCCCAGATTCTGACACTGAGAAGAACTGCATTGTCGCCGAGTTCATCAACGTAGATCTTCGGAGCCGGACTTTTCAGCGCAAAGGGGTGCTCTTCAACAACCGAACGTATCACTGACATCGCAAGATCCGCGTCATCCTGATACCGGATACCCACACTGTACTCAAACCGCCGGGCAACATGGGCGACATAATTAGTGATGTTTGCCGTAAATATAGTGAAGTTCGGAATGCGGGTATAGATGCCGTCATAGGTTTTAATGATCGTTGAGAGGATTCTGATATCCTCAACTGTTCCGAGAACATCTTCAATGCCAATATTATCCCCGATCTTTATCGGCCGTTCAACAAAGAGAATCAGGCCGGCAATGAAGTTTGAAAAGACGTTCTGGCCGGCAATACCAATAATAATCGCAAAGACTCCACCGGCGACGAAAAGGCCGGAGAGATTCACGTTAATATAGGGCAGGGCAATAATAACCCCAATCCCGGCCACAACAAAATAGAGCGCCTTTGAGATAACCTCACGATCATTCTTTGGTATCCGGTCCGGAAGTGAATGCCGGACTTTTTGTGTCAGCACCCGTGCAACAATAAGTGATGCGATGATAATGATCGCAAAGATTGCCACTTCCAGGACAGTGACACCGCTCGTTATCTCGTATCCGGTGACAACCGCAATAATTTCATTCATCCTCTAGCCCCCAGTCCATCGAGAATACCCGGGATACAACATGCTTAATGTTACGTACAGTGTAGAGCTCTCTGGAATTCTTCATCCCTCCCACAATAGGTACATCGATAAATTCCGTCTCAGCCCCGCCCTTTGAGAGGACATGCATCCGGGCAACCATAGAAGCACGGAGATCAGAATAAAATATTTTCATCAGATAACTGTCAAATACCGCGCCGGTTACTGTCACAATATCCTTCCCCTCATTGATTATCGTAAGAGAGAGCACACCTTCATAGAGCGGGTCAACATCAGGAATTTCCCGATAGATAGTACTCTCATGATAACGCACAACCTTCCCGTCAGTCGGTGTTCCATAGAGTGAATATTTCTGAGGATGTAATGAAAATATGTCAATAATCTCAACATCACCCTTTGATTCCAGAAAGACACCGATCTCAATGGGAAATGTCAGGTAACAGGCATACCGGGATTCCGGGTCGACATAAATTGCCGGCGTCGCAATCTTGAGGTACTGGGTTATATATTTGGGAAGATTTACCGGCTCAACAGGATGAATCAGAATCCTTCCGCTGCCGGAATGAAGATAACTTGTGACCTCTGAGCCATTACAGTTCCGGTGATACCGATAGAGTCCGTCAGTCTCAGTAACATCGACTGTTATATTATCTGCCTCACAATGAAACGGATACCGATACTCCCCGAACATAAGATATCATAGCGACTGAAACAATAAATACTATCTTCTCTCCGACATCGGCACCATGGAGTATTTACCATAGAACGTAGAATTGGTCATTGTGGAACAAGTCAGTCTGAGCATGACAAGCAGGTCCTCAAAATCAGGAATGCCACCCGGGACGCTGATACCAATCGGAGAGGGCATCCAAAGTCCAACTGTAGTGAGAGTATGCCAGTATAATAAGACGGACTATTCTGATGACGTCTGTGCTCCGGGTGAATTGAGCACCATCCCACTCTCTGATAAGATAGTGACATGGATTCATCTGTCCGGCCTTTCTGATATCAACACCATCAAAGCCATTGGCACTTCTTTTCAGATACACCCCCTTACTCTTGAAGATGTCCTCAACACAAATCAACGCCCAAAAATTGAAGATTTCGACGACTACCTCTATTGTGTCCTCAAAATTGTACGATCTCAAAATGATGCCATTCAATCAGAACAACTCAGCCTTATTCTGCAGAAAAACTGCCTCATTTCGTTTCAGGAAAGAGAAAGCGACATTTTTGAGAATGTCACGAGGCGGCTTGCAGAGAGAAAGGGTAAGATTCGCTCTCTTGGTCCCGATTATCTCCTGTATGCACTGATAGATACTGTTGTCGATGAATACTTCCCCGTCATTGAAAAAATCGGTATTGATGCTGAAGATCTTGAAGAGGCGGTGATTGAACAACCAGATCCCACAAACATGGAAGAAATATATACCATGAAACGGGATTTGATCCATCTTCGAAAATATATCTGGCCAGCACGGGAGGTCCTCTTATCAATCCTTCGGGAGAGGTCTGATCTCATTTCTGAACCCACGATGCGCTATTTTGGTGATGTCGGCGACCATCTCTTCCAGATTGCTGACGTGCTGGAAACCTACCGCGAAATGGTGACCGGTCTTTATGAGATTTACCTCTCAACACTGAGCAACCGCATGAATGAGGTGATGAAAGTACTGACGATTATCGCCACGATTTTTATTCCTCTGACCTTTATCGCCGGGCTGTACGGGATGAACTTTGCGGAAATGCCGGAACTTACCTGGGAATATGGTTATCCGGCAGCCCTTCTGAGTATGGTGGCTGTTGCAGGTATCATGATACTCTTTTTCAGAAAAAAAGGGTGGATTTAATGTATTATCACACTATCAGAACAGCGTGGACGTAACAAGAAGAACAATCAGCAACAGCACAATCATAACTGATGTACGGTTGATAAATTGTCGTGCGACTCGTTGTTCTTCTCCTCTGCGGGGCGCCACCCCGATAATCAGTGTAGCAATAAGTGCTCCGGCAATCAGCCCGATGATATTGTCAAGGGTGAGAAGAACGGCGCCCAGCACCAGATTCGTTGAAAGCACCAGTGTGACGCCTGCCACAACCAGCGGTGGAAGGAGAGCCGCTGCGACAGCGACACCGGCAAGAGCTTCAGGATATCCTTTGATAAGAGAGATCATTGCCGCCATACCCAGCAGAACAGCCATCAATATGTAGATTG
>CAZBGM010000144.1:0-3221 GCA_964491505.1 uncultured Methanomicrobiaceae archaeon
TAAAACATACCAATAATTCCTTTGCAGCACTTTATGCCTCATGTGAACAGGCTGGTTATATCCTGAGCTCCGTCGATTCTCCGGCTGATGATATTACCCTTTACAGTCTCAATTCAATAAACGCCGAAACACTCCTTTCTGAAATGAAAGGAGCAAACTGCATAACAATTGCCGGTGGCCCTCACGCCTCAGCCCGGTATCAGGAGGTTGCAAAAGTCGCAGATTATGTCGTCATTGGTGAGGGAGAATATACCCTTCCACGCCTCCTTCATGCTATCGAAACCGACAGTAAAAAACTTCCACCCGGCGTCGCGACACAAAAATACTATCAGCCAACGAATAACTTGGTGCTTCTTGACGCATACCCACCCTTTACCAAAATACGGGGGTATATCGAAATTTCACGGGGATGCCCACACCATTGTGGATACTGTCAGACTCCCTGCCTGTTTGGAAGGCAGATGCGACATCGAAGTATTGATGCAATTCTTCGTGCTGCCTCCTGTTATCGTGATGTACGATTTGTAACGCCAAACGCATTTTCCTATGGTTCAGACGGACGTCATCCCCGTTTCGACAAACTCGAAAAATTGTTGGAAAAACTAAAAGGAGAAGAGCATTCCATCTTCCTCGGCACCTTCCCCAGTGAAGTCCGGCCGGAATGGATTTCAGAACAGTCACTTGATTTAATCTCAAAATATTGTACCAACACTAAAATGCACTTTGGCGCACAGTCAGGAAGCAACCGGGTACTCAGACAACTCAGGCGCGGACATACAACAGAAACCACAATTCAGGCCATTGAATGCTGTAAAGATAATGGATTTACACCTATTGTCGACTATATCGTTGGCCTGCCCATGGAAGAGAAAGAAGATCAACTGGAAACCGTTGAACAGATGAAATGGGTTACGCGGTTTGGTAAAATTCATGCTCATTACTTTACACCACTTCCCGGGACACCTCTTGAAAACAGTACACCCGTGCCATTAATACCAGAGGTTACCAAAACACTGGGACAACTATCCCTCGCCGGAAAAGCAACGGGATCATGGATGGATACCTATAAGCGATTCTCCAGCCTGCCACAAAAAGAAAAATAGCTTCATCACCACGACCTTGCAACAATAATCCATCATCAATAACACCATTTTTTTTATCATGAGAGATGATTACGATAGTATGCTGACATTACTTCATCTCACAGACCTTCACGGGGAATTTGGAAACATTGACTCATTTCTCGGTCTGGGCGCTGATATGATTGCTATTTCAGGTGACCTTACCGATATGGGTCCGGCAGACAGCATAAAAGATCTTCTTAAAAAAATCGACATTCCAACCTTTGCCGTACCCGGCAACTGCGATCCAAAAAAATGCATCCGGGTCCTGGAATATTCCAATGCCGTCTGTCTGCATGGTTCAGTCATGGACATCGGGCCAATGACCATTGCCGGCATTGGTGGATCAAATCCGACTCCCTTTAATACACCATTCGAACTTTCAGAAGAGGAGATTGAAAAGATCCTTTCAACTATCAGTCAAAGAATGAATAAAAATACCCACAATGTCTTACTCTCCCACGCGCCGCCAAAAGGAGCACGGGATCTTGCTGGAGGCGAACATGTCGGGAGTGAGGCAATAGCACATCACGCAAGTGAATATGATCTGATTCTTTGTGGGCACATTCATGAACAACAGGGTATTGAGAGACTTGGAAATACAACCATCGTCAATCCCGGCATGGCATCAGAAGGACACGCCGCTCTGATAGAATTCGGTAGAGAAGCAGGGGACATCTCAATTGAACTGGTCACCGTCTAAGACATACAACGGGCAAGCAGGAGTTCAAGGTAGGACTCTTCAATGTGGTCCCCTTCAATACAAAGATCTTTTTTTACGGTAGCAATCGTTGCCAATGCCTCATCCATCGAATTTTCAGTAAGAACTTCAATTTCAACAAAAGTTCCAAGATCCTGTACAGTATCCAGCGTGACTGTAGCTCCACCATATTGGCATTCCTTTCGCTCCTTAACAACGGTAGTAGTCTTCAAAAACCCCAAAGCTGTAATCAATTCTTCAGCACGTTTACCATCATTCACCATCAGGTTAATTTCTTTGCGAGCTTTTGCCTCAGAATTTTTTTCTTTTGGCCCTTTATAGGTGATCTCCGCTCCATTTTGATCATACCGAACCCGAAGTGCTTCATCAGTTTGTGAAAAGTCACGATCTATTCCATTATAGTAAACATCCTGCTGAATAAGCTCAGAATAATCTTTTATGCCATATTCAGCGAGATTTTTTAGAATTGTTTTATGGGACGAAACAGGTATTTTTGCCTCTATTTCCATCATATGATCTCACTATTTTAAGTACCCACACTTCGACTTAATATAGACAGGTGAATGATGACTGAGAAAGGAAATTTCATAATCCTCAATTATACCGGAACTGCTGATGGAATTGTTTTCGATACAACCAATGAGGAAAAAGCGCGCGAAGCAGACATCTGGAAGAACGACCGCACCTATGAGCCAATGGTTGTCTGTATCGGAGCAACCCACATCATCCCCGGATTTGATACGGATCTAATTGGAAAAGAACTGAACACAGAGTATTCAGTTTCTGTGGAACCGGAACTAGCATATGGCCCTGTTGATAAAGAGCAAATTCGCTCAGCACCCGTTAAAAACTTCAACCAGAAACCAACGGTTGGCATGCCGATACATTCGGACAACCGGAATGGTGTCATTGTAAACATTATTGGCAAACAGGCAATTGTTGACTTTAACCATCCTCTTGCAGGAAAAACCCTTGAATATACCTATACGATTGAGGGTATTGTCGACAAACCAAAAGACAAAGTAAAAGGTATCTTCAAACTCTTCTTCGGAAAAGAATTTGACGACATTGACCTGAGAAAAGGTACTCTCACCATTACATTACCAAAAGGAATTGCTATGGATCAGAGTTTTGTAATGGGCCGTGCCTATGCTATTCATCAAATCTTTGAATACATCCCTGAAATCACTGATATTGTATTTAAGGAAGTATATCAGCGCCCTGAAATTCTTCCTGAAACTGAAGAAACCTCAGAAGAACCACAAGAAAAACCCGTTGAAGAAGCAACAGAATAATTTTTTTTCTCAATCTTTTTTATTTCTTTTTTTCGTTTATCACAGTATCTTCGGGCATATATTACTAACAACCAGCGATGCTTC
>CAZBGM010000145.1:0-3216 GCA_964491505.1 uncultured Methanomicrobiaceae archaeon
CATACATCGCGTGGTATACCGGATCATCCATCAGATACCTGATAAGCGGCCATGAGTCGCTCACTTCATCCAGACTCAGTGACAGTGGATTGCCCATGCTGCCGCCCATCTGAGCTTCGCCGGCAGTAACACCTTCCATCTCTCCGTTCTCAGGGAAGGGCATCATCATCTCAGTACCAATATTTTCCTGTCCCTGACCGGCAGGACCCATTCCCGGCCGCATCATGCCGTTTTCAGCTCCTCCCATATCCGGAGGCTGCATCATATTACCGGTGTTTTCCTGTCCCGGTCGCATCATGCCGGTCTCATCTCCTGCCATGCCCGGCGGCGGCATCATCTGCCCGTTCCCGGCCATACCAGGCCCCTGACTCCCGCCTTTGCCGGAGGAGAGTGCCTCGTTATTATCCCAGGGTATCCAGGTAATCGTTTCGTCAGAGGGATCGGTATAGAGGTAGTAATTCTTGCTCTGGATGCCATAGGAGTCCCAGTTCTGGATGGCAGTATTAACGGCAAGCCACTGGATAAATCCGTCCACATCAAAGACCTCTTCCATATTCTCCCTCCATTTCTCAGGATTTGTTATTCTGGTATCGTCATTGAGAGCAGTATACAGTGCCTCGACATCGCTCCAGTCCTCTTTGTCCTTGTTCGTCTTCTTCTCAAAGTCTTCGGTGGTAAACGTGCCCTCGGCAAAGGTTGCGCCGGTTCCTTCCGGCTTGTACACATTGCCTGAATCGTCGTCAAAGGCCGTTTCAACGAGCGTGTCTTCAACACTCTCGATCATCGTATACAGACCGAAGTAGACCGGACCTTCTCCGTAGTCAACATACACTTTGTAGAATGCCGTGTCCGGCGCGATAACACCGGCGTCATTGAAGATTTCAGGAACGATCTTATCCCTCAGGAGCGAATCGTCACCGAGACCGCTTTTCAGGCTCAGCTCGTCAAAGCCATAGAACCGCTGGTTCTTGATATCCGGGTTTTCATCCTCGTAGTGATCAAAGTCAAGCTTAAAGGAGATCTTATAGGAGCCGGATGACCATGTTCCTCCGAGGGTTGACTGCCCTTTGAACCGGATACCGATATCTGTCCACTCCGTATCATCAAAGGTGACATCGGCGCTTACGTACTCAGGATCAAAGTCAGTAGTTCCCTGACCACCCATTCCTCGACCCGCTGAAGAGGACGAGCCACCGAATGCACCGTACTCTGCGGTCATCTCATCAAGCATGGCCTGCCAGTTTTCCGGCGATATCGTAAGGGTGATCTCATTCACTTCATCCTCGGGAAATACAACCAAATAGTTGGGGTCGACGTCGTTTCCATGTGTTTCTTCGGTCCAGTCTGCTGACCGGTTCAGGCCGGAGGCAGCAGCGGTTGTGTCACCCGCCATTTGGCTGGCTGTGTCATCCGCCGTTTCGTCGCCGACACAGCCGCAGGCCATCAGGCAGAGTATAAGGCAGCTGCCTGCTGCGAAAACAGATAAAATTCTGCTCTTATTTTGTTTTGAGATCGTATTCATCGGTACGTGTTCCTGTGTTCTGGTAAAGGAAATCATCCGGGAGTGGTTTTCCCGGACACAGTCCATCAACCTAACATTTTGTAATATATACTTTACATTTTGTTATGTATTAAATATATTGTCTCCGGTTTCACAAATGGTCAATTGTAATACAGTAAGTCCAGATTGCTATTCCTGTCTTAGGCCGCCCGTTGTCGATCAAAAGAACTAAGCGTTTGTCCATTCAGAACGATAAAAGAATACATAACATCAAAAAAGAGAAGAACAGACGTTCCGTTTTGACAAAACGAACGAGGATATAACAGACAGATATTCACTCTAAAACGCCGGAAAGCTCATCCTGTCACTCTGCCGGGAAAGCTTTTCCGCACGTGACCCCGCCCGCCACAACCATGAAAATCGGCTATCCCTGCATCAACCAGTCGCTCACCTGCCGGAGCAGCAGAACCTTCCGCCTGCGAAACTACACAGACGAGCGCCTGCTTGCGACCCTTGAGGGAAATCTTCAGTGTCTCGGTGAGATTCTTCTCTACAATGTCAACCACGGCATAGACTTCTTCCGCATCACCTCTGATCTCGTCCCCTTCGCCTCTCATCCGGTCTGCACCGCCAACTGGCAGGGCATTTTCCGGGAGCCGTTTGCCGCTCTGGGGGCACTCATCAAAGACAACGGGATGCGGATCTCGATGCACCCGGACCAGTTCAACCTTATCAACGCAAAAGACCCGGCAATCTTTGAGCGGACGATCCGTGAACTCGCCTACCATGCCGAAGTCTTAAACCTCCTTGGTCTGGACACATCCGCGAAGATTCAGCTCCACGTCGGCGGCGTCTACGGCGACCCGGAAGCGAGTATTGCCCGTTTCATCGACCGGTATCCGAATCTCCCTGAAGCAATTCTCCGCCGTCTGGTTATCGAGAACGACGACCACCGGTACACGGTCCGGGATTGCCTGAAAATCCACGATGAAACCGGCATTCCCATCATTTTTGACAATCTGCATCACCGGATACACGCCACCTGCGAAGAACCGGTCAGTGTCATCTTTCCGGAGGTTGCTGCAACATGGCAATCAAAAGATGGTCTTCCTATGATCGACTTCAGCTCTCAGGACCCAGACGGACGACCGGGGAAGCATGCTGCAACAATAGATCTCCCGGAATTTCTGGCATTTACTGATGCTATCCGGCCGTTCGATGCCGACATTATGCTTGAGATAAAGGATAAGGAACAGAGTGCGGTAAAGGCGCTGGCGGCAATGTATGGGGATGAACGTCTTATCCGGTGACGCTGACAGGTACGCCCGGCCTCCTCTAAGGGCACGTGAAGAAGGGGATGAATGTTCATAGACACAGCTCCATTTTTGAAACGCCGGGATTATGAAAAACCGTCGGAGATTTTCATGGTCCCCAAATATTAATAATTAATGCACTCGCATACACACGTATGCAATCATCCACATCAATACGGGTCAGCACTTCAGTACGCGACCGACTCAAAGAATTTAAAGTTCATCCAAATGAGTCCTTTGACGATGTCATTGGCAGATTGCTTGATAATTCCATTGATGAAGAACCTCTCAGTGAAGAGACAATACATGCGATAGAGGAATCTCTAGAAGATCTGAAGGCCGGAAGGGTCTATACCCTGAAAGAGTTCAGAAATGAACTGGGTAAGTAGATGAGCTATACCC
>CAZBGM010000146.1:0-3180 GCA_964491505.1 uncultured Methanomicrobiaceae archaeon
TTCTCTATAAATTTGCCTTTGCCAATGGAATTGCGAGGTATACTCTCGTAACCGGTGAGACAATATTCTATGGGTTGCGTCACATTCCCGGTCCGAAAAACTGGGAAGTCATCTTTGTGATGCTGATTTACTTCCTTGAGATGATTGCCTTTGGTGGCATGTTGCTGTTGGGTGGCATATTTCTCTCCTATTTGCTTCCGGGTATCATTGATCCGGTTTTCATTGCTATTGCAAGTCTTGGGGTCATCCTTCTTTTTCTCTGGGCCGAGTCGTATGAGTTTATCGAACGCTTTGTCGTTTGTATCGTGCTGGTGCTTTTTCTTGGTATCCTCTACAGTATCTCTGGATTTTATTTTTCGGTCCCGGGATTTCTCGCTGGCATGATTCCCTCTGTCTCAAAGGAGTCCTATCTTCCAATCATGGCAATGATGGGGGCAGTTGGATCCGGCCTGAATCTCCTGTTGTATTCGGTCTGGCTTCAGGAGAAAACCGAAGGAAAACACGGTGTTGACTATTACAAGGAAAAAATATCCAGTGTTAATATTGATCTGGTGATTGCCTTTGTTCTGGTTGGGGTTGTTACCGTTGCATTTATTGTTCTTGGTATGACGGGGTATGCAGTCTCATATCTTGAACATGGTGATGTGCTCTCACTTGATGCTCTTATTGGGCAAATCCTCTACGTTTTGGGTTCGATACCCTATGGCATTGAGGTTTTTCTGATCATTGGGTATCTCATAATGTTTGGTGCAACCCTTACTGGCATGGATGGTCGTGCCCGGGCAATCTCAATTATTGTCAGGAAAAATCTTGGCCTTAAAGTACAGCGGCATTACATCTATCACGTCATTCTTTTGCTTTTTGTAGGCATTCTCTTTCTTGCATTTTACATAAACGATCCACTCTTTCTCATCCATCATGTAACCGCACTTGCTTCAATCGTGTTCGCTCTCATGGGGTTCATGCTCGTCTACCTTGATCTGAAACATCCGGAAGGAGCCAGAGGATCACGCCTCTGGGTTGCGGTGATGGGTATCGGAAGTTTTGTTTTTCTTTTCGTCGCCCTGATGATGGAGGAGGCAGTTATTGAGTTTGGCCTCCCGCTCATCGAACGTCTTGCTCTTGTCTCAATTATTCTGTACGCCTTTTCCCGAACCGAACTTTTTGGTAAGATCCTGAAAGGGACGGCAGGTTTTGCCGACAAGGCCTGGGTTGTGATTATCTTTGGGGTTCTCTCAATATACGGGACCATGCGGGGGATTGAGTTTATGGGAGTCATTGTCAATTTCAGAGATCTTGCACCGATTATTGCCGGACTTATGGGCGGACCGTTGATGGGTGCGGCCGTGGGTCTGATCGGCGGTGGGTACCGGTTCTCTCTTGGTGGCGTAACCGGTCTTTCCTGTGCAGTGGCAACGATTGTGGCGGGCATTGTTGCCGGACTCTTTGTGAAAATGTATCGGGGCAATATCACCTATTTTATGGGTATTATTCTGGTATTTCTGGTTGAGACACTGCACATCTTTGTTGTCATGCCGCTTTTAACTGACATGCCCTCTGTTGCCTGGTTTACCGATGTGATCCGGGTGATCTATCTGCCGATGGTTTGTGCCAATGCTTTTGGGCTGCTGGTTTTTCTCTATATCGTAAAAGACACCTGGAGGCGGTTTATCCTTGAAAAAGCCTCCTCTGCCTGGTTTTCCGATGGAGAACGTAAAGAACGCGGAAAACTCATGGACTATCTCAATTCTGTGATAAAAAAACGCAAAAAAGAGGGGGAAAATCCATGAATCTGCCGGGACGGGTACCTCTGATAATTCTCCTTATTCTTGGAGCAGGGATTTTTTTTAGCGGATGGAGTACTTTTTCACCTGCTTTTATTGAGAATGAGACAGTAACCCTCGGACTCATTGCCCCGATCTCCGGTCCCCTCGCCTATTCTGGCTGGGACATGCGGGAAGGTGTTAAGATGGCCGTTGATGACATTAATGCAGCAGGCGGGATAAATGGCCGTCCGGTAAAGCTCCTCATCAAAAACAGTTATGGAACGGAGGAAGGAGCCCTTGCTGCCTATGAGGAGCTGAAGACTCAGACGCCTCTGATTCTTGGACCGGTTATCACCAGTGAAGTCCTCGTTCTTGCTCCTCTTACCGAAGAGGACAATGTCATCCTTCTTTCACCAACTGCTACTGGCGCAGCAATCTCGAATAGTTCATATAATGTCTTTCGGACCGCGCCCTCTGACCTCTATCAGGGTCGTGGCATTGCCCGTCTGATTGCAACGACAAACCCGGAAGCAGAGCAGATTGTTGTGGTATATGAAACCAATAATGTCTATGCTGAAGGGTTGAAAGAGAGTTTTCTTGAGGCAGCAACCAACAACGGGCTTGAGGTGGTTGACATAATTCCGGTTGACCCTGATGTGCGAAATTATGAGGAGATAGCCCGTGAACTCCAACAATGCGGAGGAGAGAATGTTGGAGCTGATGCGGTTGTTCTTCTCTCGTATCTGAATGCAGGTGTTGGCGTCCTGCAGGCGGCAAAAGCAGTGGGCTTCGAAACTGACTGGTATGGGCCTGATGCCCTGGTCGATGAGCAGGTGCTCATTGTTGGTGGGGACTCCATTGAAGGAATGCAGGCAACGGTACAGGGAAGTAGAAATCGTTTTGAGGAGTTTGCAGTGCGGTACAAAGAACGCACGCGCAGAGAACCAGCCTGGATTGCTCCCTCCAGCTATGATGCCACAATGATCGCTGCTGAGGTGATCCGCGCCGGGGGATACGATGCAGACGGCATAAGAAACGCGCTGAACCGCATTCGGTACATCGGTATTACGGGCCCCAAATTTTTCGATGATAACGGAGATGTCTCACCATCGTTTGATGTCATGGAGATACAAAACGGCTCGTGGGAACGTCTTGAATGGTCAGATCTCCTCGCTATGGTTGACAGAAACAGTAAGGAAGATGCCCGAAATCAAGAATGATCTCATTGAATAATACTTTTTTGGCAAGAATGACAAATCATGATAATTAAAGGTAGATTTCTGATTTCGCACCCTTGCCAAGAAAAGCAGTTTGAATTATCTATTCTTTTCAAAAAAGCTTCAAAAAGAACAACTGGAATCCAGGGCCAGAAAAGTTGTGAGGCAGATAAAAGAAGCCAAGGACATCCAGGAAA
>CAZBGM010000147.1:0-3152 GCA_964491505.1 uncultured Methanomicrobiaceae archaeon
GCGCCAGTTTCACACTTGTTTTGCTGAAAATGTGATTGTCATTTTCAATGCAAACCTGCTAAGAATCATAAAAAATTGAAAATATCCGGAGAGTGCTTGAAAGGGGCTTTAGGGCTGAATATTTAAGACCCCGAATCGCGCAGGAAAAAGCAATGCTCTTCACTGATTTGCCGTATCTTCTGCATTCAGTGATTCTCCAGAAGAAAAATAAGATACTTATTGTGGCGAATGAAGGTGAAATGGTTGGTAAATTCAAAATTTAATGCCAAAATCCGACTTACTCCACCATATTAACAGGCTACTTTTAAATATTATACACTTAAGTCTAATTAACCTCATTATTACAATTTAGGAATGATTGAATCAAAGAATATTCGTGTGCTCTACGTTGACGATGAGTCCATACTTCATAATTCCTTTAAATATTCACTGGAAAATATTTCGCCGTTTCAGGTAGAAACCACCCACTCGGGGCCAGAAGCACTTGACAGGCTTCAGACGGACTCTTTTGATGCTATTGTTGCTGATTACCAGATGCCTGAAATGAATGGCATCGAACTTCTGAAACATCTTCGCTACACCGGATCCAAGATTCCGTTTATAATTCTTACCGGAAAAAGTCAGGAAGCAATTGCGATTGAGGCACTGAATGAAGGTGCTGATCTCTATCTCCTCAAAGAAGGTGATCCGGGCACTATCTATCCTGAACTTGCAAAGCGTATTCTGTCCCTTGTTAGTAAACGATCTGCTGAGACGTCAACCTATGAGAAGAAACAGGCAATAACTGATCTTATCGATGCGTATCCGTATGTGGCTATCCTGTTAAATGCAAAAGGCCAGATTAGTGCACTGAATGCCAAAGCAGAGAACTATCTGGGTAATTTTTCTGAAAAAAACAAAAAGAACGTTCTGGGAAAAAATATGTTTGATCTGCTCCCTCAGAAAATTGCCGAGATCAGACAAAACACTATTCAAAAAGCAGAGGAAACCGGGAAAGAAGTTGTCACGTATGAAGATTATTTTGGGAAGACGTTTCACGGACGGACAATGCCCCATTATGATGAGCAGGGTAACATTCTTTATTTCTCTTATCTCCAGCGTCCGGTTTCAGAAGAGGATCTTGGAAAGTCTGTTCACCTCTCGCACGAACTGGAACAGATCATGACAGGTTTCGAGACCTATCTCTCAGACATTCAGTTCTTATTTGTCTCGGATCTTGTTATGCAGATGATGTTTCTGATGGGAGAAAACGGCAGAACCATTCCTGACTTCGTAGAAAAAACCGGCAGTAGCACATCAAATATTACGACCCGTATTAAGATTCTCAGAGAAAAAGGATTTCTTGAAAAGAGTGGTATGCTGTATACGTTAACCTCGATTGGGAGCATTCTTCTTTCCTCCGTCAATGCATTTATTGGCGCTGTTGATCTCTGTAATCCGGAACACCTGAAACAGGATGAGACTCTTGATGCCCATGATTTATACTTCCGAAACAAAAAAGAAGCTCAGTCTATTTTCCGCTCAGGGCTGACTACGACGATTCTGTTGGCACTACATGACGGAGATAAAACACGTTATGGACTTCGTGAGGTGACCGGAAGTTCTTCGGTTGCCCTATCTCCGAAACTGGCTTGGCTCCGTGAAAAAATGATTATTCAGGAGCGTGGGCACGACTACCTACTTACCAGGACTGGAAAAGTGATTGCATCACGGATGGAGGAGTATATTCTTACTTCTGTTGCAATAAACAAACATCTGGATTATTGGAAAGGACATACGCTGGACTGGATGCCGGATTCAGCCAGAAAAACCTTTTATAAATTGGCAAATACTGAATTCATATACGATACGTCGGATGATATCTACAAAAACATGGAAAATTCCATCGATATTATCACCGAAGCAAAGTATTTCCATGGTGTCTCAAATTACACGATTCCGATTATTGCAGAAGTGGTGGCAGAACGGGTCTATCAGGGTATTGATTTTGAAGTAGTAATCTCCCCGGAGGTAGCCAAAAAAATCATTGAACCTCTCTATAGTGAGAAGACACAATATCTGGACAAGTATGAGAACATTAAATTTTTTGTGGGAGATTTTCCCAGAATGTTTGGGTTTACGGTAACTGACAAATCATTCACCTTTAAACTGATGTCAAAAAACTGCAAGTTCTTTGATACTTCTCAGGGACTTGTCAGTAAGGCCCCGGAAGCGCGTTTATGGGGAGAGCGCCTCTTTCAGCACTATAAACAACAATCAATGCCGGTTCAGCAGTTTTTACACCTGGAATAAAATACTTTAAATGGAGCATAGTATTCATAGTTTTTCTGGTTAGCTCCGGCTCACAATCCGAATCTGCAAAAGGGAGTATCGTTTCCAATATGAAACTGGACAAACAGTGAGATGATCTGCCCTTCAGGACACTCTACAACGTTGTATGAATGGGTTGGTGCGAATCGAAAATCCGGGTTGTTCCTGCACAACAACGGCTTTTCTTTTCGACCCCCAGTCACTGTTCTCATTGAGGGTTCCTGCCTGACTCTTGGCAGGTGTTACTGTTAACTGAATGCCGGGCATTGTATCACTCCTCCTTACCGTATGATTTTTTGCATTTCTCCGTGCCCGTGTTACGTGTGTCTGAAAGATGCCTGAATCATTGCCATTTCTCCGAAAAACAACACGATTATGGTTTGTCATCCGATAATGTTTCTCTGCGGTGTTGTCCGTCTACCAGACAGGAATCTTTGTGCCATCCAAAAAACCTGTTGATTCTGGTGAACGTAATTCTTCGGGATCTGTTTTTTGAGATCTTTTGGAATGGTAATATCAGACGGGTTGTGAACGATTTATGAAACGTAGCACATTACTCTCATCCTGAATATCCAGATTCTTTACCATACTGGACTCCTCTGAAAAGGCGTGACAATCACGCCATTATGAAGGTTGCAGACTTTGAGGATAATAAGAATGAATAAAAATTTTTTCCGTGAAAATGTATATATGTAAGAAATGAGATTCCTGCTGGTTCTCCCCGATTTTCACTCAACGTTTTCAGCGCGTTTAACCCTGTATTATTGATTTAATTGAACTATTGGGTTTTTTTAACTATTTGTATGTTAGCTGATTTTGATGAAACCAAATGATTTCTTTTT
>CAZBGM010000148.1:0-3093 GCA_964491505.1 uncultured Methanomicrobiaceae archaeon
AAGTTCGGGAATTTAAGAAACACGGGGCAAAACGTCTCTCCATCTCCGGCGGAACAGGTTCCTACTTCCAGTACCATGACGGACAATTCAACGAGGATGCATTTGCCGAACTGCTAAAAGGAATGGCAAAGATCATGGGTCCAAAAAATATCTCCTCACCGGATATCAGGGTTGATGCCATCAGTGATACCATTCTCGACGCTATCCACGACTATACTATTGGATGGGTTTTCTTCGGACTTGAGAGCGGGAGTGATGATATGCTCCGGACCATGGGTAAAGGCGCCACCGTCGCCGATGCTGACCGGGCCATTGAAGCATGCCGCGACCATGGACTCAACGTAGCCGGGAGTTTCATTGTCGGCTATCCTAACGAGACCGAGGCAGACTACGAGGCAACCAAAGAACGGATTGCCAGCTGGGGTCTGGATGATGTATTCATCTCAATCGCCGAACCCATTCCCGGCACACCACTTGCCACCCTCTCACTCAAGACCCCGGTTGACGAAAACCCCGTCTTCACTCCACACACCGGAGAGTATCATGCCCTGCATCTGAGTGAAGCAGAAGCCCGCTCATTTGATTTGCAGCTTCACGCCGATATGTTCAAACCCAATCTGCATGTCGTTTCAGACCAGCTCTTCTCGGCGTACCTTGCCGGCGTCCGGGAAGACGGAGCAAAGGTGCGGACAGTAACCGAACTTTTGAAAAAGTATCAATATTTTATTCTGCATTAAAGGCACGATGGCACTGCACAGGTGTGCCGGAAAGGGGCACTATCCTCCATGTTCTTTGTATGAAAACGTGTCTTAAACATTCATTTCATGCATATTTTTTGTAACTCACCAGAGGAAGCAATAAAAGGGACAGAAAATAAAAAACACTCAGAAGAATCTAAAAAAAAGATTGACGTTAAGGTGGAACGTCAGATTATAGCACACTCGTGAAAAGGTTCACGATGGTAATAATGCTGTTAATAAACGATCCCCAATCAAAAACCATACAGAAATCCCAGAAAGTCATTTTGTTCCTCCTACAGCTACTGAGTAGCTGAATAATATGAAATTGGAGGGGTAATTATTTAATCTTGTTGGGCGTTTAATTGTATTTTATATTTAATTATGTATTTTCCAAGATCCTTTGAGAGGGAAGACAAAACACAAAAAAACCTGAAGGATTATGAAAAGAAAATATTGAAAAAAGAAAGTCGGTAATTTAGTCTTCTTCTGCGTTAATTTCGTTCTGAATGTCGTGTCCAAGGCAGCCAATCGCATCAGCCCGGCATCGCTGGCAATGACGCATCTGCCGAACAAACGGAGCACAGGAATCCTGCATCGCAATCTTATCTTCCGGTGTAGGGGGAATTATGTTGCTGAACTTGTACTGTGGAATCACCGGAATTACATTGAATGTATAGACGCCCATCTCTCCGACGGTCTTTGCAACCTCAACGACATGCTGATCATTGATGCCTGGAATATAGACACAGTTGATTTTAACGAGCATCTTCTTTGCAATAGCAAGCTCGATACCTTTGAGCTGCTGGGAAAGGAGTTTTTCTGCTGCTTCACGACCGTAGAGTTTCTTTCCTTCCCATTCAACAAAGGAGTAGATCTTCTCGCCGATAGCCGGGTCAACGGCATTCAGGGTTACGGTCATATTACCCACATCGTACTCATGGAGAAAATCCACATACTCCGCCAGCATCAGACCGTTACTTGAGAGACACTTGATAGGTGTGGGAAACTCCTCTTTTAAAAGTTTCAGCGTCTCAAAGGTCTCTTCGTTGGCGAGCGGTTCACCGGGTCCGGCGATACCGATTACTTTGATAAACTGGTGCTTTTTCATGACCTTACGCACCAGCTTAACGGCCTCCTGCGGGGTTAATACCTTACTACAGACACCCGGACGGCTCTCATTGACGCAGTCAAACTGACGCACGCAGTAGTTGCACTGGATATTGCACTTCGGCGCCACCGCAATATGCATCCGTCCGAAGAGGTGACAGGCGTCCTCACTGTAACAGGGATGTTCCCGGATTTTTCTGAGCTGATCAGGATCATAGGGCACTTCCCTGCCGTCGATAGTTACACTGGGATAACCGTCTTTCATATTACCTACATTGCTGCTGACGGAACTTAAATGTTTTAATTTATCCGGAAGTTCTTTCGGTGATCTTCAACAGAAAAAAGAGAGACTGAGATTATACAGATTGCTCGATTCCAATTATTCTGAAGAACAGCCCCAGATAATCGTCATGCCAGTTCTGCACCTTCAGGATCTCAACACCCAGCACCGGAATATTTTCTGCTAACGAGACCTGCGTAGGTTCGGGCGTCGGGGTGGCAGTCGGTACAGGTGTCGGGGCGGCCGTTGGCACTGCCGTTGGAACCGGGGTCGGTGCTGGCGTCGGGGTAGGAGTCGGCTTTGGCACTGCATCGTCCCAGTCCCAGTCGGTCAGGGTATGTTCGCCACAGTTCACAATCCCTGCTGAGTCCCATACACAAAGTTTTGGCTTGTAATTGTCCGAATCATAATATTCATGAGTTGGATTCTGCGAGCTTGAGCCACTGCTCCAGTCGTCGAAATCCCAAGTCCACTTCACGGCACCTGTTGACTGATCCGTAAAGTGGACTTCCCAGACCACATCATCATAAGCATCCTTATAGTAATAGATAGTCTGAGAGAAATCAGCCGTTGGAACTGCATTTGCTGCCGGTGCCAGCAGCAACAGAACCAAAAGGAGGCCAAAGGCAACGAACAGATTTTTTTGTTTCATTCTCATGCAACCAACCCTCCTTTCAGAATCAGCAGGTAATAGAACAGCCCAAAGACAATCGCTGGCACTATCGCCGCCGCCGCAGCCCATCCGCTGTCAACCTTATGGGCCTCGTAAAATCCCTTATACTGTAATGCCACCATCCACAGCGGGGCAGCGAAAGTTCCAAAGAATGGAATCAGGCCAAAGGTTCCAAGCGGTGTCGCCGCATGGCAGGTAGACACGAGTGCCTCATCCGCGTAAAGATCCCACTTACCGCCTTTTAAGATGACAAAACCCAGCAAACCATAAATCAGCACCCCAAGCACCACGAA
>CAZBGM010000149.1:0-3047 GCA_964491505.1 uncultured Methanomicrobiaceae archaeon
ACCTGTGAGCAGCGAGGCGACGACCCGGATGAGTTTTTTGCAGAGTTTATTGGTGATGGCTTTGATCAGGATGATTTCTGGGAGCTGGTCAATGCCAACCTCCGGCAGGGGAAGATCCGCATGCTCTTTGTTGCAGACATCATCCCACCAGAATTACAGAGAATCGTTGAGTTCTTGAACGAGCAGATGAATCCGGCTGAAGTCATGGCGGTTGAGGTAAAGCAGTACACCGGTCAAAAACTGAAAACGCTTGTATCACGCGTTGTCGGTCAGACAATGAAAGCGGTGGATGTTAAATCGGTCCGTTCGGGAAAGCGGCAGTGGGACCGGGAATCAATTCTGGAACAGATTCGTGAGGAGAGAGGAGAAGATACTGCGAAGGTTGTTGAAAAATTGATTGTCTGGTGTGAAGAGAATGGATTTGCGATCAAATATGGAAAAGGCCCTAAAGTTGGCACTGTGAGTCTTGGTTGGTGGCTGAAGTCCGGTTCATTCTGCAAACTCTTTGAGATTTATAGTGGTGATTTGCTTGTTGTCTTAGGTTGTATCAAAAACTATTCACCCTTCGATAAGGATGAGATGAGACTTGAGCTGATTACACGTCTGAATGAAGTTCAGAATATATCTTTCAAAACAGATAGGATTGATACCTGGTCTCAATCCAGAGCGGCCAGCCTTATAGACGAAAAAGAGTTCAATAAATTTTGTGGGGTTCTCTCTTGGATTAGTGAAAAAATGTCACCAAACCTCAGGGATGAACAATAAAATCGACCCAACGTTCGAATTATACTAGAGATAAATTATGACCCATTCAAAGGATCTCAAGCGTTTCTATGAACTGTTAGATAACCTGAAATCAATAGTTGGCGGGTATCGGTATCTGTCCCATTGTGATGCAAAAACAGGATGGCCGGACAAGGGCGTATATTTTTTCTTTGAACCTGGGGAACATCGACAGGAAAGCAGTGATCTTCGTGTTGTCCGTGTTGGGACTCATGCAGTCTCCTGTGGTTCAAAATCCACTCTTTGGAGCCGGTTACGAATGCACAGAGGGAACGCCTCTGAAAGAGGGAACCACCGGGGATCAGTTTTTCGTCTTCTTATCGGTTCGGCATTAATGAATCGTGAAAACTATCCATCTTCCACAACATCAAACTGGGGAAAAGGGAATTCTGCACCACGCGAGATTCGTGACAATGAGAATGCTATTGAGATTGAGGTCAGTCGATATATTGGCACCATGCCTCTTCTGTGGATAAAAATTGATGATGAATCCGGTCCGGACAGTCTGAGAAAATACATCGAGAAAAATTCGATTGGACTACTGAGCAATATCAACGGCTGTCCGGATCTCGCCTCTGTCTCATGGCTTGGGAGATTCAGCCATAAAAATAATGTGCAACTCTCTGGGTTGTGGAATTCTGATCATGTACATGAGAAGTATAATCCTGAGTTTCTTGATGTGTTTGAAGAACTGGTGGAGGCGATGAAAGAATGCTGAATTCTGTTTCGTTAAAAGATGAGAGAGAAAAATCCATTTATGCTTATATCGATCAATTCGAAACCGCTCATCAGCAACTAAAATATGCATGGCTAAAGTGGGCTCATGACAAGTATGAGGATCATGGTATTGGATCTCAGCATAATGGAAATACCGAGCAGTTCTTGAGAACAGATGGAAGACTCGTTCTTGAAAATTGTGAGTCTATTTTATCAGAAATCAACAAAGAAATTGTTGCAATTCCTGAACACAAAACACGCTATGAGATTTTCCGTGAGCTGTACTATATCCACCCTTCTTTTCATGAGACATGGTTCTTTGATGAACACCTCAGCTATGTAGTAAATAAACTCCTTTCTGGAAGGCTTGGTATTGGAGTGTTTCTCAGCAATCCTGCCAGAGAACCTGGTGTACTGAACGGAGTTGCAACATTTACTTTGAAAAGAACTATTCTTCTGGAAAATCTCTTAGCAAATAGACTCGATTGCTCTTTGTTTGACACCTCTGTTCTTCCAGATGATGAAATTGTAGAGAAATATGCTGTGTTCCCCAGACAACCACTCAATACAGCTGAGGATATTGCTGAAATAATGCCGGATATTTTCCAGATAGTTCACACCATTCTTCACAGAACTGATTATGGATCATTGACTCCACAGAAGATGCTTTCAAGGGCTGGGTGGCTCCTGTATGCTCTATGTGCGGTGAATGAAGGGCCGATTATTAAAAAAATTAGTAATAAAAAGCGGGTGGAGATTTTTTCATCTTTGACTTCATCAGACATTGAAGAGATAAGGACTGAATTGAAGCGTTCTTATGAAGTTAAGGCCGTTCGGAGTGACACAGAGTTATGTGATTTCGAGGATGATAATCCAATTTCATCTCCTATTATCTCTCCGCGTTTTTCAACAGAACTGAAACCACCTATTTTATCGAACCGGAATAAAACGTCTTCAAATAGCGCTGCTTTTTCTAAAGATACAGAGGATTATCAGAAAACAATAGCACAGGAGAACGGTGTTGGTGAATTGTATCAGTATCTTTTTACAACCGGCAAGACACTTTTTCCAACTTATATTGCAATGCCAGGTTCCCTAAGTTTTAGGGCGAAAGACGTTATGGGTTATTCTTGGCTTGATTGCTTTAATTTGATTCCACGGCACAGTAACGGTCAAAAAGGTTTGAAATTTCAGGCGTATATTCATGTTCTTGCTGAGTATTTCAGATTGGATTCGGATGAGATTGTATCTGCTTTGCCTGAGGGTCCTGTCCCTTGGCAATGGCGGAATAAAACGACCCCTGACGCAACCGGTATTCAGGGCTATTTTAGATCATTAAAGGAAGCTGAAAAATTCATAAACTGTCTTGAAAGAAACGGAGATTGCTAAAGTTCATACGGGATTATATCCCGTAGAACATCTCATTTTTCAGATTTTTGCAGATCTTCAATTTTTATAGCTAGAGGGAAACCAACCCTTTATTTTACTGTTCTGAGTGACCGCCCCGTGGCCTATGACAGTGACCCCCTCTCCAGCCGCACAGCTCC
>CAZBGM010000150.1:0-3038 GCA_964491505.1 uncultured Methanomicrobiaceae archaeon
CCGGCTTCACGGATTCTGATGCGGGGAGCGTCAGGAAGTGCCGGGAAAGGAAAAGCGAAATCCAGCCGTCCGGGTGCTGAAGAACCGTTGGGTAGAGAATCAGCAGACGGAGCCGGAACCGGAGCCCGGAAAATCCCGGATCCATCGGAATCTCTGACAGAATCAGCTACACGTTCTGATGAGGTCATCCGTTTTGACAATTACACCTACCAGTATCCTCAGGGAGAGCAGCCTTCCCTTATTGATGTGACAACCACGATTCATCGTGGTGAATGTGTGCTCGTCAGCGGACCGACCGGTGCCGGGAAGACCACGTTCTGCCTTGCTGCTACTGGTGTTCTCCATCACGAATATGGCGGCAAAGCGAACGGAAGCATCGGTATCTTTGGAAAATACGTCGGGGAATACGAGGATCTTGGAGAGATTGGGCAGTATATCGGGATGGTCTTTGACGATGCCGATGCCCAGCTCATCTTTACCACCGTTGAGGAGGAGATCCTCTCCGGTCTGGAAAACCGTGGGTTCTCTGAGGATGAGGTGCACGCCCGGCTTGAGGAAGTTCTCACACTAACCAATACCGCAGAACTCCGGCACCGTCCCCCCCATACTCTTTCCGGCGGGCAGAAACAGCGACTGGCTCTGGCGGCAACTCTCGCCGGCGGGACCGACTGTCTGATCCTCGACGAGGCCACGGCCGAACTTGATACCCGGGCGACGGCGATGGTGCTGGGCATTCTGGCCCGTCTCAAAGAAGAAGGAAAAACCATTCTTGTTGTTGAACAGAAATTCGATGAACTGATTGACCTGGCCGACCGGATTATCTGTCTAGATAACGGGCATATTTCCGGTGAGCTTACGCCTGACGAGGCAGCGGCACAGGAAGCATCCTCAGATTTCGGGACACCTGAGCCTCTGCCGGAACTATCTTCAGGGTCTCCTGAACCATCAGAACCTCTGGTGGTTATTGAGGATTTGGTTCATTCATATGGCAGTGTAACGGCTTTGAAAGGCGTGAATCTCACCATCGGCGCCGGTGAACTTGTGGCTATTGTCGGTGAGAACGGGTCCGGGAAGACAACGCTGTGCAAACATCTCAATGGACTGCTTCGCCCTACATCCGGTCGGGTTTTGGTGGATGGGCAGGATACAAAGGATGTTTCTATCACCCAGCTCGCTACGACAGTGGGGCTGGTGTTTCAGAACCCTGATACGATGCTTTTTGCCGATACTGTAGAGAAGGAGATTCTCTTTGGACTGCGCAATATTGGCCGGGGAGAAGATATGGCGTGCGTTACTACGGTCCTTGATGAGGTGGGACTTGCGGGAACGCTCTCCCGTTTCCCGCGTTCGATGAGTCGTGGGGAGCGTCAGCGTCTGGCGATTGCCTGTGTGACGGCGATGAACCCGGCGATAATTATTCTTGATGAGCCAACAACCGGCCTTGACCCCCGGGAAGCTGAACGAATTATGCAGATCATCGGGCAACTGAATAAGCAGGGTCAGACGATTCTGATGATTAGCCATGATATGGGGATAGTGGCACGCCATGCCCACCGGGTGATAACGATGGACGCCGGACGGATCGTCTCTGATACCGGAGGTGTCTGAAATGGCTGAAATTTTACAGTATATCAGAAAAGACGGGCTCTTCCATCATCTCAATGCACTCTCAAAGATTGTGTTTCTGGTACTCGTCGTCGTGGCGAGTGTCAGTATCACGCAGATTCCGATCCTGGCCGGTGTGGTCGTGGTGCTCTTTCTGCTTGCTGTCGTAGGAAAGCTCTACCGGGAACTACTGAGTCAGGTGCCGATGCTGCTTGTATTAAGTGCCGGTCTGCTTCTTCTGACCGTGCTTACGATGCAGAGTGGGGATGTAATCGGCCATCTGATTCCGGCAGCAGTGCCGGTTATTGGTGGGGCTTTTCCCATAACAACCGGCGCACTGACCTTTGCGGGGATCCTGTCATTTCGGTTCTTTGCGATGATCTTTGCATTCCAGCTGGTGATCATCTCCACCCAGCCCCGGGATCTTGTCTATGCTCTTCAGCAACTGAAGTTCCCGGTTGATTATTCCCTGATGCTTCTGATTGCACTCCGCTTTATTCCGTCGTTACAGCTTGAGGGAAAACGGATATCAGAAGCACAGCTTGCCCGGGCCTACAATCCGGGTAAGGGACTTACTGGTAAACTGCGAAGCCTTGGCCCCCTGATCATTCCGTTGGTCTCAAATGCGCTGGGGAAAGCAAATGTCCTGGGACTGACGATTGATCTCCGCGGTCTTCGGACCCATCCCCGGACGGTGATGGCTGAGCAGCGACTGGTGGGTCTGGATTATGCTGCTCTGGTTGTCATGCTCTGTGCCCTTGTTGGGCTTCTCTGGTATCTGCTCTTCTAAGAGACGTTTTCGGGGCATTTTTCCGGCCCCCTTTTTATTCTTTCACCTACTATTATTTGTTATAAAAATCACTTTGTGATTTATATCAAAACAAGTGTGAGGCTAGCGCCTCATACCCGTTTGGTATGAAAATGGAACTACCATTTTCAGCAATCAGTGCCTGAGACATCCGGATCATGCACATATTTTGAGGAAGCATCCCAATGACAGAATCCATGCACACTCTCATTCTTGCCGGCGGCAGCGGAACACGGCTTTTTCCGCTCTCACGGGAACACTATCCCAAACAGTTTATCCCCCTCTTTGACGGCGAGTCACTCTTTCAGAAGACCTGTCACCGGGCACTTCGGCATTCGAAGCCGGAACATGTCTGGATTGTTACGAATGAGAAGCATGCCTTTCTGGTCCGTGATCAGGTTGCCGGATTTTGTGATCGGTGCCATGTGCTGGTCGAGCCTGAGGGCAGGAATACACTGCCGGCGATTGTATTTGGAATGCATGAGATTGCCCGGGCAGAACCGGACGGTTTGGCAAAGGTGGCGATCTTCCCGTCGGATCATCTGCTTGGGAGCGAAGAAGCCTACGATCTGGCAATAGAAGAGGCGCTTTCCTGTGCTGACCAGTACCTGGTGACCTTTGGGAT
>CAZBGM010000151.1:0-3006 GCA_964491505.1 uncultured Methanomicrobiaceae archaeon
CGGGTGCTGATGCCGGCATCGCATGATGCACGGGTTACGCAGATGATTAACGATCTCTGGCAGAATGAGCCGGAGGACGGTTTGGAGATGGTGGCAGGATGGTGAATTGGTGATGAGGTTTACTAAATTGTTGTGACCCTAGTTCAAAAAGAATCATTCGCAACTATACTTTCTATCAAGGTTTTTCTGACGGTCTTTCCCCGGCCGGAATTTTAAAAATTTAAAGATCTCCATACTAACTATTATTACCGATGCTATGGCGAGCAGTGCACCCCAGGTCTGAAGACTTACCGGACTAATCCTGAGCATATCCTGCATAAACGGAGTCATCATGGCCAGTATGTGAATACCCTGCGCAAACAGAATGCCAAAAATCAGATAATAATTATTCTTCAGTGGTATCCTGAATAAAGATCTGCATTCTGACCGGCAGTTCAGTGCATGGAAGTTCTCAAGAAGAACCATCAGCAGAACAAGTACGCTCCTGGCGGAGAACTCGTCCCACCCCTGATTAATCAGCCAGAAATATGTAAGAAATGCGATAATTCCAATTACAAAACCTGCGATAAGAGTCTCCTGTATCATCAGTGGATTAAAAATTCCTTCTTCAGGGTTACGGGGATTACGTTTCATGGCTTCCGGTTCTCCTGCCTCGAATGCCAGTGCCACGTCCTGTATTCCGTTAGTAACCAGATTCAGCCAGAGAAGCTGTACAGCGATAAGAGGAAGTGGCAGTCCTACAATAAGGGCCAGTGTAAAAAGTACTATCTCAGCAAAACCGGTAGAAATGAGCAGGTATGTCACTTTCCTGATATTATCATAGGCATACCTGCCCTCCTCAATCCCTGCTATAATAGAGGAAAAATTATCGTCCGTAATGATCATGGAAGCCGTGTCTTTGGCAACATCTGTTCCGGACCCCATTGCAACTCCGATGTTTGCCCTTTTAAGAGCAGGTGCGTCATTTACACCATCACCGGTAACTGCAACAAAATGACCATTCTGAACCATACTATCTACGATCTCGAGTTTCTGAACCGGACTGACACGGGCAAAAATCCGACCCAGTCTTACTTTGTCAAAAAACTCAGGCGACTCGGGAGATTCCAGTGCCTCAAGATCACTACCGGTAACAACAGAGGATTCGTCAGTAGCAAGACCCAGTTGTCTTCCGATTGCATATGATGTGTCAGGATGGTCACCAGTGATCATTGCCACCTCCACTCCTGCCGTCCTGCACTGGTCAATGGCATCCGGAACATCAGAACGTATAGGATCCATGAAACCTGCTATGCCAAGATATGTAAGTGATGGGCGGACCTGTTCTAATTCGAGGTTGCCTTGGGGCATCTCTTCAAGAATCCCTTCTGCAAAGGCAAGGACACGGTATCCGTTTTGGGTCAGCGAGTGTAACTGTTCATCTGTTTTTGTCCAGTCCGGTCTTAACAGACCCTCTGTGGTCTGCATTTGTGAACAGTACTCTGATAATACCTCATATGCTCCTTTAACTGCAACCCTGACAATACCGGACTCATCTGTATAATATACTGCAGAATAGCGCTTGTCAGGCTCATATGGGACAGTTCCTTTTACATAGATATCACCATGAATTCTGTCCGGTTCAATCCCTGTTTTATAACCAAATGAAAGAATAGCCACATCCATTGCATCACCATGATGGACCCACGAACCGTCGTCCTGAAAAAGACTCCCTTCATTGCAGACTACTCCGGTAACTGCAAGATTCTGTAAAACTTTCATCTGCAGGGGATCCGGAATCCGGCCGTCCGGAAGAAGTATCGTCCCATCAACTACATATCCCGCACCCGTTACATCAAAAATGTCGCCAGATGAAAGTATTACCCTCTTTACCGTCTGTTCATTCACTGTGAGAGTTCCGGTCTTATCAGTAGCGATCATAGTACAGCTACCCAGGCTTTCAACTGCTACCATGCTTCGAACTATAACATTTCGCTTCCCCATCCGGTTCATGGCGATGGAGAGAGCTACTGTGATAGCCACCGGCAGACCTTCAGGGATAGCAGAGACCGCAAGGGCAACGACAAAGAAAAAGACCTCAGTGAGAGGGGTGCCCTTTGTAAGTAACAGAACAGCCATAAGCACACATGCCCCGATGACGATTAAACCAATGTCACGGGAAAATTTCTCCATCCTGATCAGTAACGGAGGTTTTGACATCTTGGTAGTGGCCACGGCCTCTGCAATGACTCCGACTTCAGTTTTTATGCCTGTGGTGGTTACAATCCCTGCACCTCTTCCGGTAATGACAATTGTCCCGCCAAAAGCCATATTTTTACGGTCGCTTAATGGAACCTCCCTGTCCACTATTGCCAACAGCTTTTCCACTGCAACCGATTCTCCGGTAAGGAGTGACTCGTCAATATGCAGATTTGAGGCATGGATCAAACGGAGATCTGCCGGCACCCGGCTGCCTGACTCAAGCAGTACCAGATCCCCGGGAACCAGATCGGCAGCATTGATGTCTGAATCTTTTTTGTTCCTCTTAACACAGGTGGTAATCTGAAGCAGACTTTGGAGTCTGCTGGCGCTTTTTTCAGCCTTCCACTCCTGAACCATACCTATTACTGAATTCAGAACGACAACAAAAAGAATGAAAAATCCGTCTTTATAGTCTTTTAACAGAAAAGAAACCAGGGCAGCAACCAGAAGAATGTAAATCAGAGGGCTTGCATACTGATGAATGAAAACAAGTAGAAGTCCGGGAGGCTTTCGCACCGGCAGAGAATTTGGACCAAACTGATGCAATCGCTGTGACGCCTCTTCAGCAGTAAGACCATGAGGGCCTGTGCTAAGTTTCTCATAGACATCTTCGAGTGTGAATGAGTGCCAGGCGATCGGAGTCTGAAAATCTGATTTATCCATATACTCGATATGATTTAGTATGATTCATGTCTCCAATAATCTTTTGTCTTCAGAATTTCCCTTCCTTTTTTCGAGAAAGGGTGCGTTGTATCCGCTCATTCT
>CAZBGM010000152.1:0-2999 GCA_964491505.1 uncultured Methanomicrobiaceae archaeon
GCCAAAGCGTTCAACAATAACTTCAGTTTCGTTCATAATCGTTCAACAGGTGAATTTTATAGCTCTGAATATTTAAAGATACAGCCTGTTTGCCACACTATGAACGCTAAAAAAAGAAGAATCTCCCGAAAATGGAACCGGGATAGAGATATTATTGATAGATGCCGGCACCGATGATGTAAGTTTCACCGTCACTGCCGGTAACAGAGGTCACCCAAGCTGATTTGTAGAAGAGTCCGCCTTGGTCCGGTTTGATATAGAGATAATCCACCCACCCGGAGCCATTGGTGGTTGCGACGTTCGCAAATTCATCGCGAAATGCAGTCCCGGCGACATCGGTCTTCCCCTTCATTGATATGCCGACGAGATGGGGATTTCCTGCATTTGCAAGCACTGTGACATCGGGACTGAAGACGAAGACATATTCAGAACTATCGTCCGGGTTCATATACGGTGCTGCGCCGGCATTGATCAGAGCAATGGTTCCCGGTGCGTCGTTCTCAATCGCTGTCGCGGTCAGGTTGACACGAGCCTTCACATCGTCTTCTGAAAATGATGAGCTGCTGTGTTTGGGTCCGAGTGAGTGATAGACGATCTCATCATAGGGACTGTAACCGGTTGTTGCCCGGTCGGTTTTGATCGCTGCCAGTGCTTCCTGGAATGCTGAAACAGTCGCATCTGGTGTCTCTTTGTTAAACGCGTAATAGAGGTCGTATTCACCCAGGGTATACACCACGTCGAAGGTATCATCATGGCTTGTGGTCCGTGTTGCATAATAGCGCCCGGCATCTTCGCCGTAGCAGAAGAGATCGGTTGCCCCCAGCAGATTCCGGGTGAGCATGTCAACGGGTGTCGAACCCTCGTCGATATTTTCAGCAGGGACACCGGCTTCAATGAGCTCTTGTCTGGCTGCGTCTCCCGCAACCACACCGATGGTGTAGTCCTTCAGATCATCTGCTGAGCTGATCGTAATGCCTGAATCCTTTGGTGCAAAGATGACTTTTCGCTCGGTGATGATGGGACCGGCCCATTTAAAGTCATCTTCCCGGCTTTCAAGGCGAATCGTGGCGAAGATTGCGGTGTTCGGGGTCTTAAGCACTTTATCATAGCCCCGTGACCAGACGTCGATCTCTATCGTGCTGCCTGCAAGAGGTGCTCCTGCCTCTTCGATTGCTGCGTTTAGCAGGTCAACAGCGATGCCCTTCATCTGGCTGTCTTCTTCATAGTTCCAGGGCGGATACTGTTCGGTGTAGAAGGTAACTCCTTCTGTATCACCACTGCATCCGGCCCCAAAGCACAGCAGCACACAAAGGGAACAGGCAACAAGAAGCAGCGGGAGATTCTGATTCATGAAAGAATGACTGTTCTTAGGACATAAATAAGAACGTTAATTGGACCCTTCGTTTCAGAGATATGCTACTAAAAAAAAGAAAACTGGATGAATGATATAATAAAAACGCCGGAACTGAGGCTTATTCCTCACGTTCCATTGTAATTGCGTTTTTCGGGCACTCTTTTGCGCAGATACCGCATCCCTTACAGTATTCAAGGTCGATATTCAGTTCGACGTCGATGACGCCATCAGGGCAATACATCCGGCAGAGGCCACATTCGTTGCAGAGTTCACGGTCAACAACGGGTTTGTACGTTCTCCAGGTTCCTGTTTTGCCCGCAGCGCCTTCTTTTGGCCGGGATATAGCAAGTTTCGCGCTCATATTTTCAGCTCCTCAAACGCCTGCATTGCTGCCGTGACGTTTCGTTCATCCTTGAAGGTCTCAGCAATGACCTTGCGCACCGATTCACGTGAGACCAGGCCGTATTTGGCAAGGGCACCCAAAAGCGAGGTGTTTAAGATCGGGTTGCCGGCAAGTTTCATCTCAAGGGAGAGGGCGATAGCAGTTAGGTCGATGTTGAAGGTCTCATGCCCTTCCAGTTCAAGCGGCGTTGCACTGTTAATCAGCACTTTTCCGTCTGGTTTGATGCCGTCAAGGACGTTCACGGTTTCCATCACTGATCTGTCAAGCACAATGACAAGGTCCGGATTTCGTACCTGTGAGTAGACCCGGATGGGGTTCTCATCAATCCGGATGTAGGAGACGACCGCAGCACCACGCCGTTCTGCCCCGTACATCGGGGTCGCGGTCGCTTCCTTTCCATCAAGGAATGCTGCGTAGGCGAGCATCTTTGCCGCGGTCACGCCGCCCTGTCCACCGCGTGAGTGGAGACGAATTTCAATCATGAGTCCTCCACCCCGAACCAGAGTTCCCCGCCGGGACGCCGGTCCCGCACAAAGGTTGCGATATCGTTGTAGGTCACTTCCTGTCCACCGATGCCGGCGATCACGCTGAAAACCTCTGTGCCGGTCTTCGCCCGAATCTCACCGGCAACAATGCCGCCGTATCCGAACGAGTAGTCACGGTCAATAACCACGACATCACGTCCGGCAAGATCAAGGACCGGGAAGGGACGCAGCCAGCGAATCCGCATCGAACCCGCTTTGACGCCCTCGTCTCTGAGCTGATCAACAGCGACTTCCATCTCTTTGCCCATCGTGCCGAGAGCGATAATAATGACCTCGGCGTCTTCTGTCCGGTAGTCTTCGGTCATCCCGTATTCACGGCCAAATGCCTCGGCAAAGGCTTTCTGCGTCTCCTCAATGACATGAACTGAGTCACGCATGGCTCGTTCCATGTCCCACCTGAACTTAAAGTGGACATCGCCGGCCGTGAGCGTGCCGTAGCCTCCCGGATTATCCATGTCGATGGCGTGCGGGAGTGAGATGGGCGGCAGGAAGTCGCCGACCTCAACGGTCCGCAGCGGCTGAATGCTGTGGGTCAACAGGAATCCGTCCAGATTGACCATCACTGGCAGCAGCACATCGTTGTGCTCGGCAATCCTGAAAGCCATGAGGGTCGTATCGTAGGCCTCCTGAGCCGATGCCACATAGCACTGTAACCAGCCCGTGTCACGCATGGAGAGCGAATCGGTGTGTTCTGCGT
>CAZBGM010000153.1:0-2945 GCA_964491505.1 uncultured Methanomicrobiaceae archaeon
TATGAAACCGATTCTGATCTTTCTAATTTTTATCTTGTTAACGAGTCTTGTTTGGGCTGACAAAAAAGAGATTTTTTATTTAGAAGATGGGAGTAATTTCTATGGTCAATTACTTTTTGGCTCTGACTCACTTTTATACATCTGGACTGGTTTAAGTGATTTTGACGAGACACAACTCAAACATATATTAGCTTTACCGTATACGGAAGTGAATCGGATTGATTTGAATCGGGGAGTTAGTTGGAAAGCCGGAATAGGAAAAGTGCTCCCTTTAACATTAGGTACAAGTGCAACGATCGTTGCAATAAATTTTAGAGAACAAGATATGTTAAGTGTATTAACTTTCATGGGTCTCTTTAATCTTATGTTTTCAATACCGGCTGGCGGGATTGTATCTATCGCGTCACAGTGTAGATCAGACATTGTTACTCCTTCACCTGAGAATTTTGATATTCAGAGAGGGAAATACAAAAAATATCTTCTTCTAAAGAGAAAAGATTCGCACATTATAGATATGTTGATCCGGGAGGTTAAACCATGATAAAAAAACTAATTTCAATTCTACTCATTACTCTTCTTTCCTTCAATTATCTATTTTCAGATTCGAGTAGGCTATCTCTTGCTAAACCCCTGAAGTTAAAACTCCAAGGTCATAAAAAATTTGAGACCCACTTATTATGTTTCAGCAAAAAAGGATTTGTAATATATAACAGCTCCTTTAAGCATGACTTAGAAGATATTTCAAAATACGCTGAGTATTATAGTTATGATGAGCTCGAATATTTTGAACTTGGAGGAAAAGTGAATTTTATTCCTTTAGCTGTCGGAAGTGCACTAATGCTGGCACAAATTGCATCAATAGATGAGCATGATGAAAACGGTGCGGGAATAGCTATTTCCTTTATTATAGGTTTGGGAAGTGCTCTTTTTACTTTCATAACTATGTTCATTCCGAGAAGACGTCAGCCAATTAAAGACTCTGAACTTAAGAAATTTCCCTCCAAATATATCGCATATAAACATGATTTACCAACAGAATTAAACCAGTTTATAACAGCACATGAAGAATAATTCACCAAATTTTACACCCAAGCAGTCACTATACTCTTCTTAGTGCGCAGTTTTCGTTAATTAAGTAAATCAAGAATTTTACTGAGCTGTCAGGGACCAATCCCTGACTGATACGTGTGTCATGGCGTGGCACATGACAACTCAAACCAGATTTATAAATAAGTGATATTGTCAACACTATATATTCTCTCTATCTTACTAAAAAACTTTACTAAATATTTTGATGACAGGAATTATGCCATAAATTATCCTATGATTTAATGAAATTATGAAAAAAATTATATTCTTTATTTTAGTAGCTCTTTTTACTTTTTGCACGACCTCGGTTTTTGCGCAAGTCGAGTACAATTATATTTCCGATATTGAGATCACAGGAAATATCAATGTGACCACACAGCTTATCAAATCTGCATCAGGTCTGGCACTCGGGCAGGTTTACTCTACAGAAAAGGTAACCAAAGCAATTCAGAACATCTACAAACTTGGATTGTTCAGTGATATTCATGTTGATAAAGCACAAAGCGATAAGGGAGTGAAGATAATCATTCAGGTTTCTGAATTTCCTATTGTACAGGACTGGGAAATAACCGGTAACAAAAAGATACGGCTCGATGATATAAAGAAGAACTTCAGACTTGTTCGAGGTGATTATTGGTCCGGTGAACGGGAGCTGGAAATTAAGAATAAAATTCTTGAGCTTTACTACTCCAAAGGATACAGACTTGCTTCAGTCAGCTTCAAGGAAGAACCCGCAGTGAGTAACAGGATCGAGCTTACCATTGTAATCAATGAAGGGCACAAAGTTGTGATCCGCGAAATTAAATTCAGTGGTAATGAGCAAGTCACAGAAAAGAAACTTCGCAGGATCATGAAGACAAAGAAGAGCGGTTTCTTGCGTTCTGGTGAGTTCGATCAGGTAAAATTTGATGAAGACCTGACACGTATCGTTGATTACTATAACTCCAAGGGATACATCAATGCCGCAATAATTAGCTGGGAACCGGAGTATGATGAGAACGGACAGCTATTCCTGGCAATCAATCTGTACGAAGGCAATCGATATCGTATTGGCAAAATATCTATTGAAGGCAATACTTTATTCAGTAAAGACATCCTTCTTCGCCATCTTAAGTTCGAAAAAGATGAGATCTTTAACAGGGAAGATTTTGATGAAAAACTGAATGGTATCCGCTCAATGTATTATGAAGAGGGATATATCTATTCAACTGTTTCACCTCAGATCAATCCGCAGGGGGAGATTGTAAATATAAACATCTTTGTGCAGGAAAACAACCGCGCAAAAGTCAGACAGATCTATGTTGAGGGCAACAAAAAGACAAAAGAAAAGATAATCCGAAGGCAGCTCGCAATCGTACCTGGTGATTACTTCAGGCAGTCTTTGCTGATACAAAGCCAGCGGAACATATATAATCTTGGATTCTTCGAGCCCAATATTGGACTTGATTACCAACCAATAAATGACGACGGTGATATTGACCTTATTTTTCAGCTGGAAGACAAAGAATCAGGCACTGCAAATATGGGTGTAAATTATGATGAAGAGGATAAGCTCACAGGATTCCTTTCCTTATCTCATAATAATCTCTTCGGAAAAGCATGGGGACTGAAATTGACCTGGGAATTCAGCGGCTCGAAGCAGGAATATGATATCAGTTTTACCAATCCATATTTTTATGATACAAACGTTCTCGTTGGCGCAGATGTCTATCATCAAAGAAATGATTGGAGAGATTATAATTATAAGGTAATAAAATCCGGCGGCGGCTTCCGCATTGGAACTAAGATTCCTTGGGTCAATTATGCGAAGGTCACCACAGGGTATTCAATAACCCAGAAACAGTATAGTATTCTGG
>CAZBGM010000154.1:0-2943 GCA_964491505.1 uncultured Methanomicrobiaceae archaeon
ATGCCGACGGGGGTGCAGGTAACCGGAGGGAGTTTCATGACAGCCAGATGTTCGTCGGTTCAAATCATTAATGTATGTTCAGATGGATAATGAAGAGTGATGGGTGAGAGTATGAGTGTGCAGAATATGATGCGTCTGATGGCCTCAAAAGTGGACGAGGCAGCAGATTCCATTTCAGATAACGAGGTTGACGGGTTTATCGGGGAAATCCTGGACGCACCACGTATTTTTGTGATTGGCGCCGGGCGGTCGGGACTCGTTGCAAAAACTTTCGCGATGCGGCTGATGCATCTGGGTATGAAAGCCTATGTGGTCGGTGAGACGATTACGCCGGCGATGGAAAAACACGACCTGATTATCGCGTTTTCAGGCTCGGGTGCTACCAAAATGGTTGCCGAACTCTGTGAAACCGCCCGGAACATCGGCGGACGCATTGCACTTGTCTCCTCAAATCGCGATTCACGTATCGGGAAGATTGCCGATAGTGTCGTCGTGGTCGAGAGTCACCGGGACCAGCTGCCCGACGATTCGGCGGATTTTGGCATTGGCCAGATAACGGGCGACATTCATACGTCCTTTGCCCCCTTAGGTACCCTGTTTGAGACGACAGCGCTGGTCTTTGCTGACTGCACCATCTCAGCGATTATGGATCTTCTCCACTGTGAGGAGTGTGACCTTAAGAGTCGTCACGCGAATATCGAATGAGCTAGTACAGGAGCAGATCATGACAGGCAAACATCGAATTGCAGAGCGCGTACGTGATACAGATTTCTCAGGCGTACGCAAATTTTTTGAGGCAGTCCCTCCCGGTTCTATTTATCTGGGTATCGGCCAGCCGGACTTTCAGACCCCTGAACATATCAAAGAGGCTGGAATTGAGGCCATACGGCAGAATAAAACCGGATATACTCCAACCAATGGAATTCCTGAACTCTGTGGTGCCATCTCAGAGAAATGCCGCCGGGAAAACGGCCTTTCGTATGCGCCGGAGCAGGTGATTGTCACCGCCGGGGCGTCTGAGGCCATCTATATTGCACTCCAGACGCTCGTTGAGAACGGTGATACGGTGCTCTGCCCGGAACCGGGATTTGTGATCAACGCCTCGGCCACCCAACTGGCGAACGGAAACGCGGCGTTCTACCCCCACACGCCGGATATGCACATCGATGTGGAAGCTTGCAAAGAGCGGATGGACGGCGCACGGGTGATTATCATCAATTCACCACGGAATCCGACCGGAGCGGTGGAATCAGAGGAGACGATACGCGCTGTGGTGGAATATGCAGGTGATAAAGGCGTCACTGTCATCTCTGACGAGGTGTATGAGCATTTCGTCTATGAAAAACCGCACGTCTCCTGTGCCCGGTTTGGCGAGGACGTGATTACCGTTAATGCGACCAGCAAGACTTACGCGATGACCGGCTGGCGGATTGGTTTCGTGGCGGGTCCACTGGACTATATAGAGCAGATGAAGAAGGTCCACATGTTTAGTCAGGTGAACGCTACTTCGATTGCGCAATATGCTGCCCTTGCTGCCTATTCCGGCCCGCAGGACTGTGTTATTGCAATGCGAGAGGAGTATCGCCGTCGCCGCGACCTGCTCCTTGCCGGGCTTGCCGGATGCGGGTATGAATGTACACCGCCTGAAGGGGCGTTCTATCTCTTTGCAAATCTGGGGCCGGACGGTCATGCAGCCTTTAAGAAGGCCGGTGTAATTGGCATTCCCGGTGAGGTGTTCGGTGCCTCGACAGCGGATTATCTGCGTCTGAGCTACGCGGCGTCTGAGGCGACGCTTAAAGAAGCGATTCGTCGGCTTGAAGCGGTATCGGCATAGGGGCGATATTAAAAAGAAAGAAAGACTATAAAACATTCAACATATACTAAGGAGATATCAATGACAGCAGAACTTACAGCATTACTCGGAAAACTTTCGGATACACACGCCCTTTCAGGCAGTGAAGAAGCACTTGTTGAGGTCATCAAAAAAGAGCTTGACGGGTATGTCGATGAATTTCAGCAGGACCCGATGGGCAATCTGATTGCCATCCGGAAAGGCGGCGACTTTAAGGTCATGATTGCCTCGCACATGGACGAGATTGGCCTGATGGTCCAGTATGTCGATGAGAAGGGATTTATCCGGTTTGTGCCGGTCGGTGGCTGGTATGCTCCGGTGCTCTATACCCAGCGGGTTATTTTGCACGGTTCAAAAGGGCCGGTGACGGGTGTTCTTGGCGCAAAACCGCCGCATGTGATGACGGCTGAGGAGCGTAAGAAGGAACTGAAGATGGAGGATTTCTTCATCGATGTTGGTGCGACCAGCGAAGAAGAGGTTGCAGCGCTCGGTATTGAGGCCGGGACGCCGGTTACTACAGACAGGGAATTTACGAAGCTTGCGAACAACCGGGTGACCGGCAAGGCATTGGATAACCGGGTGGGTGTGGCGATGCTTATTGAGATCATGAAGCATGCCGATACGCCTCACACGCTCTATGGTGTCTTTACAGTGCAGGAAGAAGTTGGTCTGAAAGGTGCAAAAGTGGCGGCGTTCCGCTTAAATCCTGACTGTGCAATTGCGACTGACGTAACAATTCCGGGCGACCATCCGGGTGTTACGAAGAAAGAAGCGAATGTCGAGATGGGCAAAGGGCCGGTTATTGCGCTCATTTCTGCAGCGGGACGTGGCATCATGTCGAACAAGGCAATGGTCTCCTGGCTTCGTGGCGCTGGTGACGTAGCAGGCATTCCGTATCAGCTTGAGGTGGCAGACGGCGGCAACACGGATGCGACCATCATTTCGCTGGTCCGTGACGGTATTCCCTGTGTGCCGTTCCAGATTGCAAGCCGGTATATTCACTCACCGGTTGAGGTTACGGATATTGGCGATATCGAGGCCGGAATTGATCTGATTCTGGCGGCGCTGGTGACGAAGCCGAAGTTTTGATT
>CAZBGM010000155.1:0-2935 GCA_964491505.1 uncultured Methanomicrobiaceae archaeon
AGTTTGCCACTTCTGCTCACTCGCGCCCTCCCTCCCGTCGGGCTGCTCGCCGGACGGGGCAAAAGAAAAGCACATCCAATCAGAGAAAATCATTACATGGACAACTTACCAAAACCAACCAAAAATTTACAGCTAGCTTGGTGTGATCCTTCCCGGTTAAGTATGAATGCCGACCCTGAGGGACCTAAGATACTAACTAGGTGTCGCTTTCAGGGTACACTCTACAACGTCAGGGAGGGCTATGTAGTTCGGTTGAATGACGAGCAAAGTGGATTACACTTGAAGGGTCGACCCTGATACCAGCGGGCTTTAAGAGGGCACATTCAGCCCCACCATAGCATTTTCTCTATCTCACCTATACAATCTACCTGTATGATCTATTCATCTCATTAGAAATCAGATGAAAAACTGACTTTCACTTTTTTTCAGCTATGGCCTTCCCAGATCCGAAGTGGCAAGCGCAAACATTTTTCAAATATTAAAAAAATATTTTTTAAAAGAAATTCAATCGTTCATGAACCAGCCACAGAGAGGACACCACCAGCCAACAGGGAGGTTCATCTGTTTGCCGTCCTGAGCCGGTCTTACACAGGTGCGCACCATCTTTCCCTTACAGCATGAAGGATTCTGACATGCAGGTGCTTTTATGCGTCCCATAGGGTGCTTTATTTATGATAGAACAATAAATCATTATCCCTGAATCTCTGCATAAAATAGATGAAAATACGAAAGGATTACGTACCTTCCGTATGGAGGCCGGGGCCGAGATTTGAACCCGAGTCCTGGGAGCCACAATCCCAGAGGATAACCAACTACCCCACCCCGGCAAAATACCCTTTTAAATTGGGCACACCAATTAATTAAGATATCTTTATTGTTCCGGCAGATTTTTTGGGCGCGGACAAATCAATACCGGGGAGACGGACAATGGCAAAGAAAAAGAGCAAGAAAAATACGAAATCCGCAGAAGCATCATCGATACGTACGCCAATCGTCTGCGTGCTTGGCCATGTGGACCACGGCAAGACCTCGCTTCTGGATAAAATACGTGGCTCTTCAGTTGTCTCCAAAGAAGCAGGGTCCATTACCCAGCACATCGGTGCAACAATCGTGCCGCTGGATGCGATTATGAAGATGAGTGGACTGGAGGGCAAAGCCACCTTTGACATCCCCGGTCTGCTCTTCATCGACACGCCGGGCCATCAGGCCTTTACAACCCTGCGGTCCCGTGGCGGTGCCCTCGCTGACATGGCTATTCTGGTTGTGGATATCAATGAGGGATTCCAGCCACAGACCCGCGAGGCGCTCCAGATCCTGCGCAACTGTAAAACACCGTTTGTCGTTGCCGCTACCAAAATCGATCGCATTCATGGGTGGCGCAAAATACCCGACGCTCCCTTTGCCGTCACTCTCAAACAGCAGAATGAACGGGTCAGGAATGACCTCGAGACCAAAACCTATGAGATTATCGGCACCCTCTCTGAACTGGGCTTTGACTGCGAACGATTCGACCGGGTCAGCGATTTCTCTCAGAATATTGGGATCGTGCCGGTCAGCGGGATCACCGGTGAAGGTATTCCTGACCTGCTGATGGTCATGATCGGTCTTGCCCAGCGGTACATGACTGCTAACCTGGCGCTGAAGGTCGATGGGCCGGGGTTAGGAACGGTGCTTGAGGTCAAGGAAGAGCAGGGTCTGGGGGCCACGCTGGATGTTATTCTCTACGATGGCACCCTTTCCGTTGGTGACGAGATTGTGGTGGGCGGCGACGACGGCGTCATTGAAACCAAGGTCCGTTCACTCCTCCAGCCCCGGCCTATGCAGGAGATCCTGACCGAGAATAAATTTGAGCGGGTCAAATCCGTGGCTGCCGCCTCCGGTATCAAGGTCGCTGCACCGGGTCTCGACGGTGCGGTTGCGGGGTCCCCGCTGCGGGTTGTGCGGGGAGACCGTGATGAGGTTGCGGCCTCTGTTCTTGCTGAGATGCAGGATATAAAGGTCGAACTCTCGGATATGGGTATTTTCATCAAGGCCGATACCATTGGTGCTCTCGAAGCCCTCTCCAAAGAACTATCTGAGCACGATATCCCCGTCATGCGGGCCGAGGTCGGGCCGGTCAGTCGTCATGACATTATCGAGATCGGGACAATCCGTGACCCGATGCACTCGGTGATGCTGGCATTTAACACGCCGATTCTCCCGGACGCCCTCGACACGCTCACGGAAAAATCCAACGAACAGGTGCAGCTCTTTGAAGGCGGCATTATCTACGCCTTAATCGACAACTACCTTGAATGGGAAGAGCGAACCCGGCGCGAGATTGAACGGCAGAACTTTGAGCAGCTGATTCTGCCCGGCAAGATACAGCTGATGCCTGACTGTGTCTTCAGGCAGAGTAATCCTGCCGTCGTCGGCGTGCGGATTCTGGGTGGTACGCTTCATTCCGGGGTGACACTGATGCATCCCGATGGCAGCAAAGCGGGCCGGATTCTCCAGATGAAGGCTGGGCAGGAGAATGTGAATGACGCAAAAGAGGGCACAGAACTTGCGATCTCGCTGGATGGTGTTACAGTGGGACGGCAAATAGATGTTGGGAATATTCTCTACGTGCAAATCCCTGAGAATCATGTCAAGGTTCTTGAGCGGGAGATGGCGTCTCACCTCACCACCGGACAGAAAGAAGTTCTGGATGAATTTACTGAGATTAAACGAAAAGATGCTCCGTTCTGGGGTCGTTAAGACACCACTCATCAGACCCTGAACCCTGACTGGTGTCCGTGTACACCGCACCCCTGCCTTGTCTGAAGAGAATTAGTTCCATTCCCTCCTGAGGGTGCAATCCCATGTCAACAGAACAAACCACGAATTCACCGCGAAGGGCCTATGTCACCCTGTTCATCGCCGTCTTTGCGACGATGCTTGGCATGGGCATTAT
>CAZBGM010000156.1:0-2900 GCA_964491505.1 uncultured Methanomicrobiaceae archaeon
GGATGGGCTGGATGGAGGGATACCGGCGGCAGTGCAAGGAGATGAGGGTATGAGGGAGGAAACTCCCTTTTTTTGGGACCGGTTTTCTGGATTGGTATGATATCTGCCAGAAAAGATCAACCTCAATACCACAAGAAAGATTAGTTAAATTATGTCAAAAAACACTATATATTGAGGCGAAGCAAAAGCTTTTTGCTTTAATACGTGTTTTAATTAAAATATGAAACTAAAATCCCAACAATTTTTCCTCATAGTTGTATTATTTTTTGGTGTTTTTGTATGTGGTTGCACCAATAACGTGGCTAGTGATGATTCAGATTCAATGCAAATAACCGATGAAAAATTAAATTCCGACCCAATACAATCAGAAACTCAACATAATTCTATTGATGAGACCAACCCTCAAACTGCTATTGACAGCAATTCGCAAATAGAAGAAAATAAAGTCATTTCTCAACCAGAAGTTACTGCTGGCAGCAACCTTCAAGATGATGAATTGATATATGAAAAAAATGTTGTTATGTACCCATTTGATTTCATAAGCCTTGATTTTAAAGAGTTTACAGGAATAGATCGGTCTAATTGTGGAGAAATGTATCGTATTGAAATTGAGGCTGAAAAACCAGTAAATCTCGTTGTAATAAAAAAAGCGGGTTCTTTTCGGGCAATAGAATCATCGGATTCTTGGCCAACATGGTCGTGCAACGATAGGGAGTGGCAATATATCCCAGGAACTCAAACCGTGGTCAAAGAAGACAGTGTGATTAAAAAAACAGTTGAATTTGAAATCCCAGACTTTTCTGAATATAAATTATATCTGGATGGAAGAGTGGCTCTCTCTGATCTTTTGCAAGATTACCTTAGGGGAGACAATCCATTTAAGGTAAAAATGAAAATATGGAAAATTTCTGAACTTTCTCCCGAGGATGAATTTTTAATTAATGAGTCTGTTGGAATGTATGATGCCATTCCTGTGTTTATGTCAGATGAAGGTACATCAACAAACGGGTGGCTTAAAGTCTATAGTTTTGAAGATGATTTTGGAATTACACTCTCATCTCCTGGAGATAAGTTCTCGATAGAAATTTCTTCAGAAGAACCGGTGAATTATATTGTTTGTGATGAGACGGAAATCTATTCTATTGAGACGAATATGCCAGAATGGGACAATGTGAAAAATAAATGGCATTATATTGATGGATTGTATCCTGCAATTTATGAAAGTGAGGTATATGATATCGATGAAGTATTTGAGGTTGAAAATCAAGGGAAATATTTCCTTGTTATTGATGGAAGGATCTCGGGACTGGTTGAAGAAGCATGGTGTGCTGATATAAAATTCAAAGAACTAAATTAACGATCTGACCGTAGTCTAAATGCCACAAATAATCTATTTTTTGAAATAATTGCATATAATTGCTTAAAATACATTCTCAAGAAAATGTGGAAACTCCTGAGGAATGGTGAGGATAGTATGGTTTGGGAACAATCTGCAGACTCACTATGTTTTTGTTTTTGACCTTAAAAGAGGAAACCCAGCGTCATTGCTCATGAAATACGCACAGTTCCGTTTCACTCCGCCGTGCCGGCACAGGCGGGCTATCGTCAAACGGGTAAGCCAGCCGCCCTTCAGAACGGCAGCCAGACTCCGTTTGCCACTTATACTAATGCAAACGATGATTTTCTGCGGAAAATAAATCATAGTTCAAGCATTGACATATCATTTCCTTTGTCATAAGTGAGTGGATTATGGAAAGCGGAGGTGCCGCCTGCCACTCACTCCCACCCTCCTTCCAGTCGGGCTGCTCGTTTCGTGATAGGTGGCTGATGTGGCAGTGGTTTTCTGGGATCTCCTACGCCCGAACCCCTCACTTTTCCTCCGCTTGCGCGTGAGGAAAAGCTCATGGGGTCCGGCTGCCACCATGGAACGCCTCCAGCGTCACCGTTCGCTTCGCTCACGGGCACGCTTCCGGCTGTGGGTCCACTTCCAAAAAAGTTACACTCATTCCACACGATTTCAGCACCCGATTCGGGGAAACAATCTACAGCTATTTCAGTCAGAAAATGAAATATAATAATGAGCGAGTGTTACCGAGAGGCCAAAGGTGAGCGGCTCAAGACCGCTTCTCGTAGGAGTTCGCAGGTTCGATTCCTGCCACTCGCATTTCTTCTTTTTTTCAATACTCTTCAGGGATAGTACCGGGACCGATACCAGGATTGGTTTTGGGTATGTGTGGAATAGGCCTCCTTTTTACTTCTCTCTCAGTAACCGCCCTCCTATCCTATGACAGTGACCCCCTCTCCAGCCGCACAGCTCCGTTGCACTCCGCCGTGCCGGCACTGGTGGTGTTACGACGGCAAAGGCGGGCTATCGTCAAACGGGTAAGCCAGCCGCCCTTCGGGACGGCAGCCATACTCCGTTTGCCGCTTAATCGCCCGCAACGTCGCCGGCACGCAATCCGGGGCAGGAACTGAACAGGAATGACAGCTGGAAACAAAGCAGAGGGACACTCTGCATGGAAAGGACTGGAGTGCAGCGAGGCAGATGAAGTGGCTGCATTAGAATGGTGGAGAGAAATGAGGCGGCGGAGACATGAGCATGACGGAGCGGTGGCCTGGTATGAGGAGTGTGCACCGCAGCAGGGACCAAGTCAGTATTTTGGGAGGCTCTGATGGCCTCCATTTTTTGCCCGGTCTGCGGAAAGAAGGTCCCGACCCATATGCTGGTGTATGATTTCCGGGAACGGAAAGTTGTCGGGTATCGGTGTGCCTGTGGATTTATTCACGCGGCTGGACTGGACCCGGAGGATCTGGCCCGGATGGGCTGGATGGAAGGATACCGGCAGCAGTGCAAGGAGATGAGGGTATGAGGAAGGGAACTCCCCTTTTTTGGCATTGCC
>CAZBGM010000157.1:0-2870 GCA_964491505.1 uncultured Methanomicrobiaceae archaeon
TACAGTCCTGTTCGACGCATTCATCACCTATATAGAGTGCTGCGTGCTCAAAGCCCAGACTGCTGATCCGCTGCGGTGTAATCGTCACTGCATCCCAAGAGGTCTGGTCGCCCCGTAACAAAAAGCGAACCTCAGTCTCAGGTGAGGGAGTATAACGGGTGCCGGTTTCCAGATCGTTTACCTGAATCCAGGAATCATCTTCGGTTACTGTAAATGCCACGATCCCGCCATCACGAAGCATCGCACCCTCACGTTCGGAGCTTAGGGAAACAGGCTCAAGATCCGGTTCACCGTCATAGAGCGGCAGGGAGACCGGGGTGAACGACGGGGTTGGTGCCGGAGTTGGAGCTTTCGTTACAGCAGGCTGGGGAATTTCAACGACCACACACCCGGCTTCGGTTACCTGATCCGTTGTGTTGCCAGCCGTGATTGTCAGGGTGACATCATAGACTTTGGCATCGGTAAAAGTATGCACCGGGTTCTTTTCGACTGAATGGTTACCGTCGCCAAAGTCCCAGTCCCAGCCTTCAGGGATTCCGGTTGACCTATCAGTAAATACCACCGTAAGCGGTGCCGGTCCCTGCGACATATTGAGAGTGAAGTCAGCAGAAAGTTCCAGGAACGTGGATTCAGATGTGTTGTCTGTTGTTACGGGAATCGTTTCGCCGGAGGGTTCGCTGATGGATTCATTCATTGGTTCGGCAAATGGCTCACTCGTAGTTTCATTCGTTATTGAATTTACTGTCGTAAGATTTTCCGAAAGTTCCACGCTCTCATTGAACACTATTATATAATCATATTCGTTGGCAAGATCAGACCTATCGTCATCTTCGATGAGAAGAGCAACCGAATAGGTGCCAGGTTGCTCATACACATGCGATGGATATTGCTCAGCTGACGTCGAGTGGTCACCAAAATCCCAGAACCAGGTAGCAGGAGTTCCTGTTGAATTGTCTGTGAAATGTACCGCAAAGGGAGCAGTGCCCTGCTGAACATCAGAACTGAATACTGCTTTGAGAGGAGCCGACACAGTTGTCACGGATGATACATTCTCCACCCCGATAGGTTCAGCAACGGATTCATTCTCCAGAACACTTGGACTTGATTCTTCAGTTGGAGTGGGCGTCGGCGTTAATGCCTCTTCATCCAAAGAAGCATTCAGCACGACAATACATCCGGATTCAGTGACGGTTACCGTATCATTTCCACCCAATGCCATCAGTTGCACATCATAGGTTCCGGGAAGAACGTAGGTATGCACCGGATGTTGCTCTGTTGAGTTCAGACCATCGCCAAAGTCCCAGAGCCAGGCATCCGGAACACCGGTTGATGTGTCAGAGAACTGAACAATCAGAGGAGCACTGCCTGATGTTTCATCCATTGAAAAATCAGCACTGAAATCTTCATATGGCACATCTTCAGCCAATACACAGCCAGATTCTGAGACTGTATCGGTGCCGTTTCCAGACCAGACTGTCAGCGTAACATCATACACACCTGCATCAGTATACGTAACATTTGGATGCTGGTCAGTTGCGTTGGTTCCGTCACCAAACTCCCAGTACCATCTATCTGGAATGCCCTCGCTTAAGTCAGTAAATAATACATTGAGGGGAATGGTGCCACGAACCGGATTCAGAGAAAAATCTGCCAGTAAAACAGGATCAGATTCTAAAACATCACCACTTACAGAGGAATTATCCTGTACGGAAGTGTTGATTGTTTCGGATGCAATAACTGGCACTATAGTGATGCACAAAAAAAGAAATAGAATAAGTATCGATTGGACAGATTTATTGCGCATATGCATCACTCCAGTAAGAACAACGCCGGCCGAACGTTGTAACGATACAATATATATCTTCATCTAATATAGATATTCTGAATATTCGGAAACAATAATTACTGGAGATTTTTATATTATATAAATATGTGTTTATATCTACAACATTCACACCTATTTTAAATATATGAAAGTCATCAATAGTAATCATTCAACGGGAAGATAGTATCCTAAGGCTCTTCTCGTTCGAACACAAATAAAAATATTCCGGAGATACCTGATGAACACCCAGTGGAACAAAGTCGTTTTTCTGCTCTTCATTCTTTTCCTTGCTGCAGGCCAGGCCATACCATCCGTTACAGCAGAGTCAGTCACTATCGAGATGGAGCTCACGCCACCGGCAATCGATTATACCGGAACCGTTACCATAAACGGTGACCCTGCCCCCGTCGGAACCAAGGTTACAGCCTATGTCGACGGAGTGGAAAAGAGCAGCACAACACTGGATCAGGAAGGAGCCTTTGATCTCACCGATGCTCTGTCTGTCCAGGGAACCCGTACGGATATTAAAAAGGATATCACTTTCTCTGTCACTGAAATTGGTGGAAAGACAACCACAACATCAGAATCTAAAAAATACTATCCCTCAGATGATACTGTTCTTGACATCAACATTGGTGAAGCGGCCGGAAGCGAGGAAGGTCTCGATGTTGCTGATACCAGAGTTGATGCCATTGTTGACACACTGCCCGGAGAAGATGAGTTGGGTGCTGATGAATTCACCGAAATAACTGAACCAGCAGAACCCTCCCCGGCACCAAGCATCTTTACACCCCTTGGCACCAGTCAGGTTATCATTACTGATGTTATTCAGCAGGCACTGTCCCCTATCTCCCGGGTACAGGAAATCAGCGTCCCGATTGCAATGGCCATCGAACAGGTCGAGGCAATTACGGGCCTTGCCATCTTCGATAACTTCCTGGCATTCCTGCTCATCGGATTTGTTATCATTCTCTTCCTGATCCTGATGGTATACCGCAGAGATCGCGAGACCGAAGAGCAGCGTCGGACACGCCTGCGGACACAG
>CAZBGM010000158.1:0-2860 GCA_964491505.1 uncultured Methanomicrobiaceae archaeon
TATTTTGGATATTTTACGGGTAAAAAGCACATTATTAGGCCAACTGTCAAACTTGTGGTAAATCGTTCTCGCTCTGTGGGCTTGTGTGCCAGCAGCTAAAATATTATATACTACAATGTACAGATATATACATTAATGAATATGAAATTAATTGCAGAGGAGTACCGGATATGAAATCACGTGATATAGCCATTGTTGGCATATGTCTGGCGTTGGGCGCCATTTTACGCTTTGTGGCCAATATGTTCCCGGGCATGATCGTCGGCAACCCGGTGATTGCCCTCTATTGTCTTGCGATCATTCTCATTAAACCGACGATCAAAGAAGCGATTGGAATTGGACTGGTTGCCGGTCTGGTATCGATGCTGATTAGCCACTCGATCTTCCCGCCGGCGAATCTGATCAGCGAGTCTATCGGCGCCGTTGTCTGTCTGGTGCTTTATCTGGCCATTGAAAAGAAGATTGTTCTGGCACCGGCCATCACGACCTTTGTTGCGACCTGTGCGAGTGGCTTTTCGTTTATCGCTGTCGCCGGTATTGTGATGCTCGCCTCGATCATCGCGATTCCGACCGGAACGGTAACGGCATTCTTCCTTGCGGTGGCACCGATTGTTCTGATTACGGGAGTCTTCAACGCTGTCGTGACACAGATTCTTTATTTCCCGGCATCCCGGGTACTGATGAGGTGAGCCGGAAATATCATTCTCACCATCTCACACTATTTTACACCACCTCTGACCATTTCGGCACCCTTTTTCACCCCGTTTATCTTGATTTATTACACCTGTTATTCACCATTTATCAGCTATTCAGTGCCACTTCCTGCCCGTTTCTTATTCTTTTCCACCCAATTACCCGGTTCATTTTACGAACATATATAATCTGTAATGAACAAAAATATACATCAATGAGAAGAGGCTCTACTCTGCGGAGGCATCATCTGTTGTGAAATCGCGTGACATCGCTATCGTTGGCATTTTACTTGCTATCGGTGCCATTCTTCGTTATCTGTCAAATGTGATTCCGGGAGCCATCGTGGCCAATCCAATTATCGCGCTCTACTGTCTGGCGCTGATTCTTATCCGGCCGAGTGTCCGTGATGCTCTGGGAATCGGGCTTGTTGCCGGGGTCGTCTCGGCGCTGATTAGCCACTCGATCTTCCCGCCGGCCAATCTGATCAGTGAGCCGATTGGAGCTCTTGTCTGTGTGGCGGTCTACGGAATGCTCTACAAACGAGTACTTGGCCCCGGCATAGCCACACTTCTTGCAACCCTTGCAAGTGGGTTCTCGTTCCTTCTGATCAGTCTGTTTGTGATCGTCTTCTCCGTCGTATCGGCACCGGGTGAGAGCTTCACAATAGAGGCATTTGTGATTGCCGTCTCGCCGATCGTGGTATTTACTGCCATTGCCAACTCAGCTGTAACACAGATTCTGTATTTCCCGGCTTCACGGATTCTGATGCGGGGAGCGTCAGGAAGTGCCGGGAAAGGAAAAGGAAAAGCGAAATCCAGCCGTTCGGGTGCTGAAGAACCGTTTGGTAGAGAATCAGCAGACGGAGCCGGAGCTCGGAAAATCCCGGGTCCATCGGAATCTCTGACAGAATCAGCAACACGTTCTGATGAGGTCATCCGGTTCAACGGCTATACCTACCAGTATCCTCAGGGAGAGCAGCCTTCCCTTGTTGATGTGACCACCACCATTCACCGTGGTGAATGTGTGCTTATCAGCGGACCGACCGGTGCGGGCAAGACCACATTCTGTCTCGCCGCTACCGGTGTTCTTCATCACGAATATGGTGGCACAGCGACCGGAAGCATCGGTATCTTTGGAAAAGACGTCGGGGAATATGAGGATCTTGGGGAGATCGGACAACATATCGGGATGGTCTTTGACGATGCCGACGCTCAGCTGATCTTCACTACCGTTGAGGAGGAGATCCTCTCCGGTCTGGAAAACCGTGGTTTCTCTGAGGATGAGGTGCACGCCCGGCTTGAGGAGGTCCTGACGCTTACAAATACTGCCAATCTCCGGCACCGTCCACCCCATACCCTATCCGGCGGTCAGAAACAGCGTTTAGCTCTTGCGGCAACGCTTGCCGGCGGGACTGATTGTCTTTTCCTTGATGAAGCGACGGCTGAACTGGATACCCGGTCAACGACGATGGTTCTCGGGATTCTGGCCCGTCTCAAAGAAGAAGGAAAAACCATTATTGTTGTTGAACAGAAATTCGATGAATTAATACACCTGGCCGACCGGATCATCTGCCTTGAAAACGGTCGTATTACCGGGGAAATGACACCTGAGGAGGCAGCGGCACGGGAAGCATCTTCTGATTCCAAAACGTCTGACCCTCTGCCAGAACTACTTTCAGGGTCTCCTGAACCATCAGCACCTCTGGTTGTCATCGAGGATCTGGTTCATTCATATGGCAGTGTAACGGCTTTGAAAGGCGTGAATCTCACCATCGGCGCCGGTGAACTTGTGGCTATTGTCGGTGAGAACGGGTCCGGGAAGACAACGCTGTGCAAACATCTCAATGGACTGCTTCGCCCTACATCCGGTCGGGTTCTGGTGGATGGGCAGGATACAAAGGATGTCTCTATCACCCAGCTTGCTACGACGGTGGGGCTGGTATTCCAGAACCCGGATACCATGCTCTTTGCCGATACCGTTGAGAAGGAGATCCTCTTTGGTCTCCGCAATATTGGCCGTGGAGAGGATGCTGCGAGTGTTTCTGCCGCTCTTGATGAGGTTGGTCTTGCCGGGACACTCTCCCGATTCCCGCGTTCGATGAGTCGGGGAGAACGTCAGCGTCTGGCGATTGCCTGTGTGACGGCGATGAACCCGGCGATAATTATTC
>CAZBGM010000159.1:0-2823 GCA_964491505.1 uncultured Methanomicrobiaceae archaeon
CCCCCACCAATCACTACCAGATCAAACGAATCTCCTGCCTCAGACTCAATACCGAGAAGTTTGTTGACGGCCTGAATATCATATCCAACCACAAAATCCTCATCCTTCACCAGAACCGGCACCCCATACTGACCAGTGAGAGCAATCATCTTCTCAGCGGCACTGTGATCTGCACCAACATCTCTGTTCTCATACTGAATCGCATGCTTCTCAAGATAGGTCTTTAAAAGGCGGCAATATTGACAGTATTCAGACGAATAAAGAATAAGACCAGTCATAATTCTTGATCAACTACATACAGATATAAAAAACTATGGTGATAGCTGAAAGCGGCTAAAAACAGGATGAAAAATAGAAGTTATTCGATGAGCTGAAATTTTGAACCCGGAACACCACATATGGGACAGCGTGCCGGAGGTTTCTCGATCTCGACATTCCCACAAACCGGGCAAAGGTAAACAGCCGATGTTTCGAAATCATTTCCCCCCTGAACCGCCTCCAAAGCCGCTTTATAACGTCCGGCATGTACCTGTTCCGCCTTCATAGCATGGGTGAAAACGACCTCTGCACCGGCTTGCTTCTCATTCTGTGCTATTTCAATAAAGGTAGGATACATGTTCGTAAATTCTTCAGTTTCACCCTCAATGCCTGCCTGAAGATTCTCCTGTGTTGAACCAACAAGGTCCAACACACCGATCAGGCGCTTTGCGTGAATCATCTCTGCTGCTGCTGCTGCTTTAAACAGCTTTGCAACGACCGGAAATCCTTCATCCTCTGCCTTCAGGGCAAAGGCAGTGTACTTTCTGCTGGCCTGCGACTCTCCCGCAAAGGCTTCCTGCGCATTCTCCTGTGTTTTCATATTAAAAACCACCCAAACCGAAGTGTTTTGGTTCTATGAAGTAGAATCTATCTTTTGCTATAAATTTGTGTAGGGTCGGGAAGAAGAGTGAAACAAATCAGGGATGTACGCGAAGAGGATCGACCACGGGAAAAAATCGCACGGGCCGGCACTGCCCATCTGAGTGAACGGGAACTAATAGCTGCCATAATCGGGCGGGGAACAAAAGGCAGGGATGTTTATACTGTCTCCCGTGACATTGAACAGGTCATCAAAAAGAGAGGTGCCACTGTCTCAACTGAAGATCTGCTGGAAATTGAGGGAGTTGGGAACGGAAAAGCCTCACAGATATGCGCTGCTTTTGAACTGGCACGTCGTTATCTCGTTACTGAGGAATGCAAAGTCACTCAACCCGAGGATATCCTGCCACTCGTCTCATATCTCAAAAACAAAAAGCAGGAATATTTTATCTGTATCACCCTCAACGGTGCCAACGAAGTAATAGAACTCCGTGAGATCACCAAAGGGCTGTTAAACCACAGCCCGGTCCACCCACGCGAGGTCTTCGCTGATGCAATCACCGACCGGGCAGCATCAGTCCTCTTCGTTCACAATCATCCTTCGGGCAACCCCGATCCATCCAGTGCGGATATTGAAATTACAAAGACCCTCCAGGAGGCCGGAGATATTCTGGGCATTGGTGTGCTCGACCATATTATTATTGGAAAAAAAGGATTTGTTAGCCTCAAGAGCAGAGGTCTACTCTGATTTTTTGAGCGAGAGGATCTCAGACACCATTGCTTTCGCCTTATCATACGCTTCCTGCATCAGTTCAGGCTTTTTGGTAACATCTCTCAGCGTATCCATATCGCCCTGAATAACCTCTCCAAAGAGATCAAAGTCAGTGATGTCACAGAAGGCTCCCATGGTATACCGTACACCATCAAAGTCATGGGGGATATCAGCACCCCCAATCGAGAGCAATAAAGCGCGCCGCCATTTTCTCTGTTCACGAGTCACCAGAGGATCATTGCGCAGGTATTTCGCATTATAAAAAACCTGAAACCGGTCCATGAAACTTTTGAGTTTTCCGGGCACACCCATTGTCATAACCGGCGTTGCTACAATAAGGCCGTCGATTTCCTGAAACCGGTCATAAAATGGTGTCAGATCATCGATCATCATACAGGCAGGTGCATGAACACAGTTCAGTATCTCCATGCAGGGTTCAAAATCAAGATCCGGCACGACAACTTTTTCAACCTTCGCCCCGGCATCTGTTGCCCCGGCAATCGCCCGTTCAAGGAGACGCTCAGTGTTTCCCTGTGAATAGGGGCTACCTAAAAGTGCAATTATATCAGCTTCCATAGTATTTTGAAAAGCATTCAGACGAAATAAGACTTTTCATCTCACATGAAATCTCAGTGTTTTTCTCACCAGGAGAATGTTTAAGTATCATAAATTCATATTGTCGATTGGTGTAACCAATGGTTGAAGCAAAGAGAGTGAAGGCTGGAGAAAAAGTCGGGCCTGGAAAATATGTTTGTACCGACTGCGGACTTGAGTTCACAAATGATGAGACGGACTTGGATTTGCGTGCGTGCCCGTCTTGTGCCTGTGAATATTACGACTGTTTCCCGATGACTCACATCAGACCAGATGTAAAAACTCCGGAGGATGCAAGACATCCACCTGAACGGTAATGCAGAACAGAAAAATACCAAATCAATTTACCTTCTCTCAGAGGTGTGAGATATGGCAAATGTAACAACAGAAGGAGAAATATTCGAATGCGAAATCTGCGGCAATGTCGTAGAGGTACAGATCGTTGGCGGCGGAGAACTGGTCTGCTGCGGCGAACCGATGGCTAAGAAGGAGTGAAAAAAATGACATCAGAAGGAATGAAAGAGCTTGAGGAAAAGATTGGAAAAGTTCCTGAGATTTTTAAAGATCTTGAAAAAACAGACCCGGAAATTCACAGCCAC
>CAZBGM010000160.1:0-2815 GCA_964491505.1 uncultured Methanomicrobiaceae archaeon
TTTCAGGCACGTTTACTACGAAAATGACAGACCCATTTTCTTTAAACAGCACCTGAAACTATTGTTTCAGGCACGTTTTCTTCAGAAATTCTAATTTATCTTCGAACGGCACATCATATTTTTTGGCCAAGAGTACAATGGCCGCCTCAACTCTGAGGTTTCCGGCAAAATGATCCTCAATCAGAGCGTTCATCTCCGCTACGACGGCGGTCGGTTCAGTGCCCCGCTGCTCGGCAATCCGGGCGATCAGTTCCTGCGTATGATCGTGTTTTGAAAAGATCTCTGACGATGGCTTAAAACCGAGCGGTATCTCGATGGTCGTCACGTCAAACGTCGGGCGTATTTCCTCATCTTCTGATTCAAGAAGGCCCTGTTCCTCGGCAATTTTTATCAATGCCTCCGCCTCGTCACGGTTCATCCAGCGCCGGTCAATGGCAAGGTAGTAGATGAACTCGTGCTTTTTCAGGGTCTCTTTCCTGAGATTTTTGAACGGTGCTGCGACGGTTATCGACAGACTCACGAAAGGGCACCTGTGAGGAAAGTCTTGAGATCAAAGGCATCCAGTGTGCCGGCGCCGCCTGAACGTGCGGCAAAGCACTGGCAGGTCATTCCCTCTTCGCGTATTTTCAGGAGAAAGACATTATCGGCACGGGCACGTCTTCCTTCACCGGCAAGCGTCGTTTCATTGAGGGAAACCTGAAAATCAGCCTCTTCAGTCAGGCTCTCCTGAAATCCGGGGATCTTGTCAACCGGGACAAGGTGGGTTTTTTCGTCGGCTACAGAAACCAAAAACTCAATTTTTATCAGTTCTTCGCCGATTCTGTCGGTTGCATGGTCGTGGTGCATCCCGATAAGGGCGGTGGTGACATCTGAAAACGGGCGCTCGATGATAAAGTCGAGATCAATCTTGTGTGGGAACAGGTGGTAAACTCTGCGCATCAGTAAAATAGAGGCACTGCTATTTCTAAAAGCTGTCGGAACAGACGCACTCAATGGCGCAGTAAAAAACTGCAGCGAATCGTTTGCGTGAGAAAAAAGTATTGAATGTTCTGATTACTCTACGAGAACAGCGTTTATGACGCCGTCCTGGCCGGGGCGGGAGACGATGCGTGCGCGACCGATTTTGGTCCGGATGATTGCACCCTTGGTGAGAAGGTTTCGGCGGACGTAGTTCGGATTTGCCGTATTTTCTTCCACTGTCTCGATGGTGACGCGCTTGCTGGTGCCGGTCTTAGGGTCAGCAACGGATGCCATGTTTGCCCGAAGAGCACGCACTTTGATGTTGCCACCGTGAGTACGGATGATCTTGTGACGATCTTCACCGATGTGTGTCTCTGCCGGTGCCCGGCCGATCTCTGCTTTTCTTTTACCACGTGCGTGTTTGAGACGTGCGCCCGTATACTTGCGGATTGATTTTCCTTGCCACTGCATTGGATAAACTCCTGAAACTTACGTGATTTATGAAGAATCTTCAGAATGTATTCGTGGATTCTGCTTCACAAAGTGCTATAAATATTCTTTATAATGATATTTAACTGCACCTGTACTGGTGGAAAAAAGGGGACTTAACGGAGGATTTCATCGAGCAGTCCGTCAAGTCCGCTGCCCTTTTTGAGGTTTGTACGGAAGACAGGCATAGTTGGATTATAGCGATGAATATCCGCTTCCATCCGGTCTACATTACAACCGACCGCCTCAGCGAGGTCTGTTTTATTAATGACTGCAATCGAGCCCTCACGAAACATCATGGGGTGCTTGTTGACCACGTCATCACCTTCGGTTGTGGAAACGACAACGACCCGCTTCTCAGCACCGAGCAGGAAATCAGTGGGGCAGACCATATTGCCGACATTCTCAATAAACAGCAAATCAATCATGTCAAGGGGCAGATCTTTTATTGCGTGGCCAACCAGATGGGCGTCAAGGTGGCATTCCTTGCCGGTGTTGGCGTTTACTGCCGGGGCACCTGTGGCGACAATCCGCTGAAAATCATCGTCGCCATAGACATCTCCGGCAATTGCGCCTGCTGCAATCCCGCGCGTTTTCAGGAGTGGGACGAGCCTCTCGATAAGAGCTGTCTTCCCTGACCCGATTGCGCCGAGGAGATCGATGGCCCGCACCCCGTGCTCCTTTAAGTGTGAAAAATTCTCATAGGCAAGCTGATTGTTTGCATCGAAAATATCCTGTTCGATACTCACATCGATATGGTGCATAAGAACAGTATTGCCTGAGGATCGGTTTATAGCTTCACCTCACCAATCTGTAAAGCATGACAAAGGAGCGGCTTTTGTATCCATGCTACTTTGACGCCCGTCTCCGACGCAGTGAAGGACGGCGGGTTTGCATGTCGCTTGCTGTGGATCGTCCGGGCAACAAGGAGGTCTATAAGGCCGTGCGGCGTCTGGGTCTTGATGCAGCCTCAGAGACCGGTTCACACCCTGCTTTCTGGGCAAAGCATGACGGCCGGGTGCGTGTAACCTATGAAGGAAGCAAGGAAGAGCTCATCCGAAAGACCGCAGAACTGATGAAACCCTCAAAGTGACTATTTCATGTTTGATCTTCACACGCATACCATCCTCTCTGATGGGGAACTTCTGCCGATTGAGCTGGTTCGGCGGGTCTCCGTCCTTGGGGTAACGACTCTTGGGATCACTGACCATGCGGATGTTTCCAACTACCGTGAACTTATTGAGACAGTCGGTCGTCTTGAGCGGTCGGCTGAATACTACGGCGTTGAACTGCTGGTCGGCGTTGAGCTGACTCATGTGCCGCCCGAGGAGATTGCGTTCTATGCCGAGGCGGCAAAGGATGAGGG
>CAZBGM010000161.1:0-2772 GCA_964491505.1 uncultured Methanomicrobiaceae archaeon
TTGGGGCGTAAACACATTGGTGGGATGCGGGGCGGCATCCTGAGCTGATGGGAGAGGCTGAATGCATCCGGGAATGGAGAGGACAGGAATCTCGTCGCGATGTTGAACAGACGCTATAGTCCGGATCGGCAAACATTACGTGGCGGGCTTTTTCGATTTCTGATTTTGTGAATCTAAAAGTGGGTTTACGTTTTATTCAGTCCTCTGAATAAAAAAATATACTCCTTGCCCGATTTCTGTTTTGATAAATACCCCAGATCTTCGAGATGAAAAAGATCGGATCTGGCGGTTGCATACGCCACATGGTATGTTTCAGTAATCTCTTTAATCGTAATTGGTTTATCCGGTTTTTTTATGAGGGATTTGATTATTTCTGCCTGGCGTAGATTCAGCCCTTTGCTATCCTGTAAAATTTTTAATGCTTGTCTGCTCTCTTTTTGCTTTTTATCGATATATTTTTGAATATTCTCAACTGCGGTTGTTACTGCTGTGAGGTTATATCTGATAAAATACGTGAGATCATTATCATCACTTTCGACATATTGGTATGCACGTTTATACTGGCCTTTCGTATCCTTTATCGCTCTGGATACTGCCATATATTCAAAAAGCCAGTAATCCTTCCGAAGCATATACCAGTAAAATATACTTCGTGCACACCGACCATTTCCATCATTAAAAGGATGGATATAGCCAATTAAAAAATGCAGTATAATGCCTTTTATTACCGGATGAATGAACTGCTCATCATCATTGTTTGCAAAATCACAGAATTTTCCAATGAATTCTTCAGTCAACCTGAAATCGGGAGGAGTATGTAACATATTGCCTCTTAAATCGAAAACTCTGATGTCATTGTTATCTCTGAATCTCCCTTCATCTTTTGGTTCTGTGAGTGTATCTCTGGTAATTGTTTTGTGGATTTCCAGAATTAATTTCGGGGTTAAATCTTCATTTTTCATCCGGGTAATTTTTTTCATCGTGATATAATTGTTCAGGATCATCTTCTCGTCTTTATTGACGGGTTTCCTTTTTTCACGAAGCATATGTTTTGCGATTTTTCTTGTGACTGCGGCTCCCTCGATCTGACTCGATGCAATTGCCTCTTCCATTAAAGAATTTATTATGAACTGGTCCCTGTCACGGGATATTGAATCAAGACCCGATGAAATGCTTCCGGCTGCTGATTTGTCCAGGAAATGAAGCTTTTCGAGAAAATCATCCAGGAGATTATATCTTAGCTCAAGCGTATCGAACTTTAAATATTTCATGTCCTTCTTTCTGAAAGCCTTCATCAGTATCCAGACATAAAGAGGGTCTGCCGGAAGATCGCGCCGTTTCAGCTCTTCCCAGTGCAGGTATTTTTTGTTATATCTGAAAACGGCATCAATTACAGCAGAGGTATCTGCATAGTCCCAGGCCTTTTTTGCATCAGCTGTGGAATATTCCGGAGTCCGGGGGGAGTTCATGTTCAGATTTTATTTATCGGTTCCATCCTTATTATCATTATCTATCAGTTTGTTACATTTTGATAGATTTTGATAGGTCTTGTAAAGATGCTATATATGAAACAGAGTTCGCAGTATCATCAGTATCTGTGCAACATTTTTCTGACGTGAACTGGAAGTCCTTTTGGAAGACCGAATTTCTACGGGCACTCCGCGACTTTCAGGAACGGACCCGGCGGTTTGGGGCGTAAACACATTGGTGGGATGCGGGACGGTATCCTGAGCTGATGGGAGAACCGTATGTGAATGGCATTAGTTATATCAATTGATATGACATATTGATTCATATGACAAAAGAGGGGGTTCGGCAACCCGTTGTTGTTGATTCCAGATCCAGACCCAAATCCAGACCCTCGCCACGGCTTGAAACGATCAGGATGGTCGAGGACTTTATCAGAGAGTGGAGCGGGCATTACAAGCGGCGTGCACTCTGGGAGAATCTCCCAAAGAAGATGATGTACCAGACATACAGGGAGATTATCATGTACCTGATCGAATCAAAGAAGATTGCGATCGATTCAGAAGGACATGTCGGGTGGATCTTTGACGACGACCTCTACGAGAAATATACGAAGAGACCTGACCTGAGGATCAGGTAGATTCGGGTTTCACATGAGATGCACTCTTTCCTTTGCCGATGAAAAGGTGAAGGCGGAATGGGAGAGGCTGAATGCATCCGGGAATGGAGAGGATAGGAAGCTCGTCGCGATGTTGAACAGGGCGTTTGATGCATTGGAAAAGGACTGCCGCTGCGGCGTTTATATCCGTAAAAAACAGATTCCGAAAATTTATATAAAAAAATATGGGGAGCTTTCAAACCTGTGGAAATATAATCTCTCCAATTTTTGGCGGCTCGTATATTTTGTAACCGGTTCAGGTAGTGGTTCGCTGAGCGTCGTCGTCGAATGGATGAACCATACGGAATATGACAGGAGGTTTGGGTATGAATGATTTGTAAGAAATTTCTGGGTGTAGGAGTATTCCTGCTCTGTTTCATCACAACCGGATCCGGAACCACATCCTGATTCGGAAACAGATTATCTGTCCAACCCAGCCTGGCCCCACACTTCACTCCTCACCAGAAACGGATCTGACACTCCGGGGCATAAAGGGGCTATCTAAGAAAAGCAAAAAAATTGAAAAGTCCGGACATAACTAGATTTTTGGCGCCAAGTGGTAATATGATGGACTCACACCGGAACGGCGCCAGACCGTTCTGCTGCCTTTATCCGCTGATCAAAGAGCCGGATACCACGCAGGAGAT
>CAZBGM010000162.1:0-2758 GCA_964491505.1 uncultured Methanomicrobiaceae archaeon
AGATTAGTGTCGGTAGCTCTTCTTGCGCTGGAAGTTTCCTTTGCTACTCTCTCTTTTGAATTCCTTCTTGTACTTCTTTGGCCCGTCGGAATTACTTGGTGTTGCGTAGCCGATGGAAACGCCGTCACTTAAGTTGACACCACCGATGGACTTGCCTTTCATCCGGTCGATGACCTGGTCTGCGACTGATTCGTCAACCTCGACGTAGGAATACGATCCGAAGATGCTGATAGCGCCGATACTGTTTCCATCAATTCTGGTTTCATTGGCTATTGCACCGACAATATCTTTTGGGCGGATACCGCGGTCCCGGCCAAGGCCGATGTGCAGACGTTTCATGCCCTGCTCAGTATCACGGTCGAACTGGCGCGGTGGGCGACTGCTACCACGGTCTGAGCGATCCGAGCGATCGAATCTGCCCCGGCTGTCATCTGAGGAATATTTCGAGATCTCCTCTGGTTCGGGTTTTGATTCCATCTCACGCTTCAGAAGAGCACCGGCAATCTCAAGGGAGGTGTAGTCTTCCATCATCATCTGTTCGATGATAGTGGTGTACTTCTCCAGTTTCCCGGTTTCGAGTGTTTCCTTGATGCTTTCTGTCAGGTTCTGAAGACGGATCTGTTTGACGTCTTCAACCGTTGGCATCGGAATGCGGGTAATCTGAATATTTGCATACTTCTGGATGCTCCGGAGTTTGTAGATCTCCTTCGGGCCAACAAATGTAATTGCACGGCCTTCGCGTCCCGCTCGGGCAGTTCTGCCAATGCGGTGAACGTAATATTCGACATCCTGTGGAACATCATAGTTGATGACGAGTTCAACATCATCGACATCAATACCCCGTGCTGCGACATCGGTTGCGATAAGCACATCAATATTTCCGTTCCTGAACTGTGCCATGACTCTGTCCCGCTGCTGCTGTTTCATATCACCGTGTAACCCTTCGGTTATGTATCCACGGTTCTGAAGCTGCGTTGTTAAGAGGTCTACGGCTTTCTTCGTATTGCAGAAGATAAGGGTGAGATTTGGATCGTGGATATCGAGCAGACGTGAGAGGATTTCCATCTTGTCACGGTTTCGTAATTCAAGATATTGCTGTTCGATCTGTGGGACGGTAAGGGTTTTGTGGGGCACCTCTACCATGATTGGATTATTCTGGTATTTCTTTGAGATAGCGAGGATCGGTCTCGGCATGGTTGCTGAGAAGAGCGTCGTCTGACGGTCTTTAGGTGTGTGGTCGAGAATTGTCTCGATATCCTCACGAAAGCCCATGTCGAGCATCTGGTCTCCCTCGTCGAGGATGACCATTTTGACGCCTTGCAGCTTGAGGGTTCCGCGCCTGAGATGATCGAGCACCCGGCCTGGTGTGCCCACGACAATCTGTACGCCGCGCTGAAGACCTTTCAGCTGGCGTTCGATGTGCTGGCCGCCGTAGATGGGAAGAATAGTGATCTTTTTCTGGTAGTGAGTGAGACGCGCAAACTCTTCAGCCGTCTGAATTGTCAGTTCTCGGGTAGGAGAAAGAACAATGACCTGTGTTTCTCTGTTTTTCTGGTCGATGATTTCGATGGCTGGAATGGCGAATGCCGCCGTCTTGCCCGTACCGGTCTGAGCCTGACCGGTCACATCACTTCCTGCAAGAATTGCTGGTATTGCGCTTAGTTGAATCGGGGTTGGTTCTTCAAACCCCATATCTTCGATAGCTTTGATAATTTCTGGCGAGATTTGAAATTCTGAGAAGGTATGAGTTACTTCCATTCACATACGTATACGCGCTCAGAGTTCTTTATATGATGGTGTGAAGGTAATAAATGAAGGTAAGATTTGTCTGATTTTTGAAAGAGATTTTTGCTGGTAAAGCGTACCTTTTTTGCTTCAGTGCCCGTTAGATTATCGTATGAAGCCAGAGGAGTTTCAGTTGTACTGTCCGCGCTGCTCAAAAGGACCCGGGGATCTCCAGAACTTTAAGCTAAAGGATCCTGAAACAGTAACCAATCCGAAAAAGGCGGTTATTGTCTGCCAGACCTGTGGGTTTGAAAAGAGCTACCCGCGGTAATTCCACTCATTTTTGGTGATATTTTGAGTTCGATACTTTCACTGAAGGCGTTAACGTCTAAACCTGATGAGCTTCGTCGCGAGCTTGAAGAACTGTACTCTTTTCCCCGGGAAGAATTTCTGACAATTATTCGTGACCTTGGATTTTCGTGTACCGGGTGTGGGCGTTGCTGTACACGCGCATTTAATGACCATGTTTTTCTGCTGGATGACGATGTAGTGCGCATCCGTCAGATCATGCCTGAAGCGCTGATCCCGGCGCCATATTTTGAAGTTTGTGATCAGCATGGAATTTTTTATGTTTCAGGATATGCATTACGGTGCCAGGAGAATGGTGACTGTATCTTTCTTGAGAAGAACCGGTGCACAATATATGATGACCGTTTTCGCATCTGCCGGGTCTATCCGTTTATGCTCCATAAAGAGATTGGCGAGGACGGAAAACGGGACTGGCGTCAGATTGCGGGCCTGAACGAACACGGTGACTATCATACTGATTGTTCAGAGGAGGAGTGTCTCCATATTGCCGATGAAACGATTCGGTATGAAGAGGATGTTCTGAAGAATGAGATTGCGTTTTATTCCTGTTGTGCTGAGTATTTTGCCGCACACGGGCTTCGACCGGTCCGGCGGATCTATGATCAGCAAATGCGTTTGTTTGAATCGGGGAAGGAAGTGACCGTAATGGTGTTTTCCGGCGGTA
>CAZBGM010000163.1:0-2731 GCA_964491505.1 uncultured Methanomicrobiaceae archaeon
TTATTCCCCCACATCTTCCCCACAGGCAACCGCAACACACTCTTCCGTCGTCCCCAGACGTGCCTTGGCCCCGCACATATTCGGAATATAGGCATAGGCCTTCCCGGAGTTCACCATAATCGCCCCATAGCGATCCATCGCCGGCGATACGACCACACAGGTGTCCGCAAAGACGCCGGCCCCGCTTGTCTCAATCCGTTCGACCAGATCACGGTGCGCCTCAAGAACCCCTCTCGCTGCAAAAATATAGACCGGCAGGACCACCGTTCGTCCCTCGAAAAGGTCAGCCAGTTCCTCAAGCTCATCTGGCGAGCAGTGCGGGCAGCCAATCGCAATCGCCTCGACCGGCATTGCGGTGAAAAGTTCCTCGATGGCGCTCGTCTCAATCGTAATCGTTTCCAGAGCGTCGGGCGTCATATTCAGCCGCTCAATCCTGGCTTCCGGCGTAATGCCGGCGACATGAAAGAGTGCCACGGCCCCGCTTGCTGCCTGTGCCGCTCCCAGGGTCTTGAGCTGATCACGGTTCGGCCGGATGCCCGTAAAGATAGGAATCCGGTTGCCGACCTCTTTTCCTGCCAGATAGCCAAGGGCCCCGTAGTGATCAGTATGCAGGCCCTTCTCGCCTTCCACCTGCACATGCACCTGCGGGAGACGGTTCTCCATCAGATGCAGACCGTATTCCGGCGTCTTTCCAACAAGCGCCGCTGCCAGAGCACTGGGGCCACCTTCCCGGTTTGTCCGGGCGCCAATGACCGAGTTCGCGTAACAGACCGCAGAGGACTCGGACCAGGCAAGATGGTCGCCAAAATTCGTCGTATACAGATAATAGGGCGTGCAGGTGCATTCCAGCCTGATGCCAAGATTGTTGTAGGCCGCGATAACCGCTTCCTGCTTTTCCGCAAAGTCTGCATCAATACCCATCTCCTGCCAGCGGTGCTGATCCATCCCAATCGGGTTTAACACCGCCGGAACAACCGCCCGGGCATTGAGATTGCTGAGCCATTCCAGCCCCCATTTCCCGATGGTCTTGTAGGATGCCCCCGCTACCTGAGCACTCGATATCGGAATGAGCCGCTCTGCATCAAAAACCTTGCCAAGAGCGACCAGCAGCTCCATCATCTGGCGCCGGGTCTCCCCGTATTCACCGTTCAGTATTTTCTCGTCTTCAGAATCCAGATACATATATTCGTTCCCTTAGTCCCACACAGCCCGCACAAATTCGTCTTCCCGGCCCTTTTCCATCGTCGCATCCACGCCGATCTTCACGTTCATGCCATCCCCTATCCGTGACGGGTCCAGCGAAGAACCCCGAACACCGCTTATTACCATCAGGTCAGTATCACCCCGGACCCTGGTCGCAATCGCATATTCCACATCCTCCATGTCGAAGGGATCGATGTCCTCATCAACCACCACGACATGTTTCAGCGACGTGTGGGCCGCAAACGCCGCCATAATCGCATTCTTTGCGTCGCCCTGCGTTCTCTTCTGAATCTGAACAATCGCGTGCAGATACCCGCATCCGCCGGTGGTCAACACCACGTTCCTGACTTTCGTCACCCCGGCAACCGCCCGGAAGATCTTGGGCTCGTACGGCATCCCCATCAGAAGTTTATGCTCGTCGCCAGCGGGCAGAAGTCCGTGGAAGATAGGATCGCTTTTGATATGCATGCCGGTAATCTCGATAACCGGTCCTTTCCGCACCGGGTCATAGGTGCCCGTGATATCAACAAACGGCGCTTCATTAGCCGTTTCCGCACCGATAAAGCCCATGAGCACAATCTCCGCATCCGGCACCGCAATACCGTTCTCACAGGTGTGCACCTCCAGTTCGCCACCCCGGAGTTCTGCTGCATACGAAAGCTCCTTTCCTTCGGGCACCCGGGTGCATGAAGCAAAGGTCACTGCCGGATGCGTGCCGATCGTGATCGCAACCGGCAGGCGCTTCCCGTCGGCAAGAGCCTGCTGGAGCAGATTCCAGGTATGCCGCCCCTCAACGAGGCGTGCTGCGAGATGCGTGCTGTCAAGAACCAGCATCCGGTGAATCGAGGCGTTCGTGACCCCGCCATACTCAGAAAACACAACCGCAGAAGTCAGGTAGCGTCCGGCATCCAGTGGGAAATGCTTCATGATCGGCAGACTCAGGAGGTCCGGCGGATGCATATGCAGGGGACCCATGTCGGTCACTGAACCATTAAATGATGCTTCTGCAAGTCGTGCGACCAGCGTATCCTCCTCCATTCCTAAGGCAAGAGCGAGCGCCCGGCGTGAGGCAGTCACATTCATCACAGCCCGGTGTGTACCGTCAAGGCGGTGGAAGAAGAGCAGTTTGTCGGTCGCTTTTGCCATCTTCGGAGCATCATAGACCGATGAGACCTCCTCTTCGATATCGATTACTTCGCCAGCTTCCCGCATGGTCTCAATAAATGAACGCATATTATTCCTCCCCCCACCGGACGGCGAGGTCATGGTCAACCTTCAGATGGTCGAGCACCCGGCCAACCACCATGTCAGCCAGATCCCCAATCGTCTTCGGTCGCAGGTAAAAGCCGGGGCAGAGCATCATCATCGTCGCCCCGGCGTCGGTCAGGGTCAGCATATTCTGGAGGTGGATCCGTGAAAGCGGCATCTCTCGTGGCATCATAATACAGGTCCGCTTCTCCTTCAACGCCACATCGGCGACCCGGGTAATGAGATTTGATGAGAAGCCGTTTGCCACAGCGCCCAGCGT
>CAZBGM010000164.1:0-2695 GCA_964491505.1 uncultured Methanomicrobiaceae archaeon
CTCATGCCGTTTGAGGGCACAAAGGCCTACGAAGAGAACACGCTGGGGCAGTATGACCGGGAGTTTCGGGCGTTTAAGGCATGGGTCAGAGACTCGTTTGACACGCCGATGCTTGCGCAGGTGTATCCGGTCGGCACCGTGCTTCGGGATCTTATGGTGGAGACTGAAGGCCCCCTCTCACTTGCCCGTCAGTTTGGGTCGTATCCTATCCGTGCCGGGATTCCGCTGCCTCTGCCACGGTGGACTATGCTTGATGGCGTGGTCGTTTCCCATGGCGCACGCTCGGTAACGGTATTGCCAGTGCCCATTGATGTGAATCACCTCTCGCAGAAGGCGCTGCGCTGGCTACCTGGCGTTGGCAAAAAAAAGGTTGGCATCATCCTTGCAAAACGGCCCTTTGTGGACGGTTCTGCCTTTCAGGCCGTGGCAGGGGAAACACCGGTTGATGAGTTTCTGAATTTTTCCTGAGTGGTTTTTCCGGTTTTTATTCCGGTACCCTGTCTCACACGCCCCTGAGTTCAATCACCCGGAAGATATCACTGCGGGTTACAATGCCCACGAGGGTTCCTTCAGTACTTACCACCGGAATCCGGCCGATATTCTCTTTTGAAAGCATCATCATCGCATCCCTGAGTGGCTCAGTCGGCAGGATCGTGTGCAGACTGGTGCTCATGACGTCTTTGACCTGCAGGGCTTCACGGTCAACGGGTGGCGCTTTGTGTAGATCGGCGAGGGTAATCATGCCAATAAGCCGCCCCCGTTCGACCACTGGGAAACCGAGGTGATGTGACCCGTTCATCTGATCGATAATCTCGTGCAGGGGACGGGTCTTTTCGACGGTAACAACCGGCGCTGACATTGCATCCTGCACCGTCACTCCTTCCAGAAGCACGGTGGTTTTTGTCATCTCAGCCTCCTGACCTGCGGCGATATAGATGAAGACCGCTATGATGATCAGAATCGGGCTTAAGAGGATGAATGCGACGATGCCGAAGAGGACCGCAAATATTCTGCCTATCTCAGCGGCGATTTGTGTTGCTTTCGTTATTGGCATTTTTCTTGCCAGAAGTGCCCGTAACACCCGTCCGCCGTCCATCGGGAAGGCCGGGATAAGATTGAAGAGGAAGAGCACGATGTTGAGAAATCCGAGATAGCCGAGGATATAGAAGATCAGACCGGCCCATGCTGGGTTTGATATGAGGTGGAGTGCGCCAAAGGCAGCGCTGCAACAGATGACGCCTATGAGCAGGCTCGTGAAGGGTCCGGCAAGGGCGGTGGGAAGTTCCTGTTTGGGGTCGGCACCCATATCGCCGATCTGAGCAAGACCCCCGAGAATAAAGAGGGTGATACGTTCAACCTCGATACCACCACGCTGCGCAACGACCGCGTGCCCGAGTTCATGCAGTAAAACGCCCACAAACAGCGAGAGTGCGACGAACAGACCCAGCAGATATCGCATTATGGTGCCAGTGACGAGCGAGAGATCGATGGGTGCAGAAAGCCCGAAGATGTCCTCCAGAAAAATGGCTGTAAACTCAATCTGGCTTCCGATAAGGACGGCAAAGACAGGAATGATAAGAAGCAGTGAGAAATGCAGGTACACCGGAATCCCGAAGACAGAACCGATTCGTACTGAGCCCTTCATTGGAAAGAGTATATTTTTATTCTTTAAGTAGTATACTTTCAGTCGAGAACCATGAAAACCCCTGTAACTGAGCTTTTTGGAATGAAAGTCTATACCGATGACGCTGTCTATGTCGGGGAGATCGATGATGTGGTCCTGAATGTGGATACCAAAAAGGTGGAATCCCTCGCAGTCAGCAACCTCAACGGGGACGTTGGCGAACTAAAAAACCATAAAGGCATAAAAATCCCATATCGGGTGGTCCGGGCAGCGAAGGATATTATTATCATCCGCCATGTCCGGAGTCTCTTCGCCACTGAGAACGAAGAAGTGATCTAAGGCATCTACCCTGTTTTTTTAAAACCTGTCTCAAATATTCATTCCACACATGTTTTTTTAATGTGCCTCGCCTATGTTAGCATAGCAGGAGCATTCTGATTTGATAATGAAAGAGCGTGAACTCTTCAGTGGTCTCGCCGCCGTCCCGCCGGTCATGCTTCGTCTTGACGGTAGGGCATTTCATCAGCTGACGGCCTCACAGCAGTTCAAAAAGCCCTATGATACACGATTCTGCAAGGCGATGGCAGATACTGCCGTAGCATTTCTGGAGAAGAGCGGGCTTGAGCCGGTCTTTGCTTACACCTTTTCAGATGAGATCAGTCTCTGCTTTACCGAACTTCCGTTCAGGGGCCGGGTGGAGAAACTGGACTCGGTCTCAGCTTCCTTTGCAGCGAGTGCTTTCACACTTGCCCTCGGCGTGGACACCCCGCTCTCCTTTGATGCCCGTGTTATCTTTCTGGAGTCCGGGCAGGTTGCTGACTATCTCGCCTGGCGGCAGGCGGAGGCGTGGCGCAACCACAGCAACGCCTGGGCGCAGCAGATCCTGATACAGGGCGGGCTCACGTCGCAGCAGACAGCCAAAAAACTGAAAAATATGAAGACCGCTGCACTGCACGAACTCTGTTTTGCGCACGGCATCAATCTTGCCCAGACCCCTGCCTGGCAGCGCCGGGGCATTCTGGTCTGCAAAGAAACCTACGAGAAAGATGGGTATAATCCTCTCACCGAAGA
>CAZBGM010000165.1:0-2641 GCA_964491505.1 uncultured Methanomicrobiaceae archaeon
GGAATGGTATCATGTTGTCGGGACATACTCAAATACCGATGAAAAAATGGCACTCTATGTGAACGGTCAGAAACAGGGTGAACGTACATTTTCCCGGACAAACGGTGTAGAGAACCAGATCTGGCTGACAGATGACGAACTGACTCTTGCCAGAAATGACCAGAGCTCCCGGTACTTCGAAGGGGTTCTCGATGGCGTCACCGTCTATGACCGCCGGCTCACTGACGCTGAAATACTTGATGCATACAATAATCCGGACTCATAACCGGACAGAATGAAAAGACCAAAAAGAAAAATAAAGAGAAATGATCAGGCAGCAGATGCTGTTTTTGTTGCTGTTGCATTTGCCGCCGATGTGCTTGAAGACGAAGCACAGGACGAAGAGCCAGAACCAGAGCCAAAAAAGTTCATTACCGCGGAATAGACCGAAATACCAGCAAAATCACCGCAACAACAACAGCAACAGCATCAGACCAGCTGGTCGTGGGTTGCCATCCATTTTTCCCGCTGCACGGCGTCGAGTTTCCGGTTGCCTGCGTTGCCACGAATCCAGTATTGTGCTGTTTTTTTCTCCCGGCCACGGTCATCTTTTTTCAGGAATGCCGGAATCACACTTCTGCTGATAGTTACCACCATGAGTTTACGCCCACCGTAGATGACAAAAGCCGGACGGAGATACTGCAGAAAGATCTTCCCGATATAGAGAATGACCATCTGATCGAAGATCTGGCGGAAGAGATCTTCTGGTTCATGCTCATCTCCTGCATGTGCCAGACAGTGGTCCATCTCCCCTTCAACGCCGAGGACCTCTTTCGTGTCCAGCACCCCGATATAGAGAGACCCGCCGTCAGTGTTCATCATCGCAACAAGTGTCTTCATGCACCCGAATTTCGTCTCATTGTAATCAAGCTGTATCGGCAGATCGTCTCCCCAGCCCGTCAGACTCTCTTTAAACTCCGTGGTTCTCGTCTCTCCGGCCGAAATTGCCGCCTCAATAGGCCCGCAGTCATCCACCGGCCATCCGGCGGGCGGCGCAAGAGAGACAGTCAGGCAGCAGTCATCGTCAAAAAAAGCTCCATCAATTGCTGAAAAATCCTCGTCGCTCATCAGAAGCAGCCGGTTCGTCATCCAAGCCCCCAGAACCGGCAGGGCCGCATCACCCACAAACTCGTTATGGTGAGCATGCAGGGCCCTGATTCCTTCCTGCTTAAGGCGGCCCCATACAATCAGATGACGATACGAGGGGTCAGCCGTCAGATCAACCACCGTTTCAATACCACAGGTTTTGCAATAATCAAGAAACATCTCTGTCAGGCGGTCATCCTTTCGCCAGAGAGCGGAAAAGGCGCTGACGTCCTCAAGCGGGCACTCATAGAGCTGAAGGCTCTCTTCCGGGGCCACCATGCCATACAATCCTGAGAAAATCAGAACATGGTTCCCTGAATCCAACAGCCGGCGGGTACCCTCATCCCCAAGCCCCATTTTGTAGAACCGACCGGCATAGAGGTTTATTGCCGGACAATAGCGAGCCGGGGCATCGCCACCGAAATCCGGCCCCTGTGCCAGTTCACGATTGCTGGGAGAGGTCGCCAAAGATTCTCCATGATAGGTCACTGACTCCATCAGACAGCGGGCGGCGTCCCGTGTATCATACAATAGTGCGGCTGTCGTGGTGAGGTGGAGAGCAACCGCTGTTTCCGGATGATACCCGGAAAAATACCCCGAATCCTTCACTTTCGTCCCGGATGAGATCAGAAGGAATAGCGTTGTTTTAGTCGGGTGATACAGCGTTTCAGACATGTAACTCTCCTGCACGATTCCGGACTGCCCTTAAGGAATCTCCGAAAATCTTCGTACGCCACTATGGCACGCCAAAGAATAGGAGCTTTTTCATTACCAGAGTGAGGGCTCCCGGCCTCTCACGGTGTGAGGAACCATCACGGGTGATTTGCAGAGGGCAGCGTGATGAGGCTCACCCGATGCAACAACCAGAGAAACACTACTTACCCAAAGCAAACAGACACTACCTCATGGATCTGACCTTTGATACCTACGAAGAGGAGCCGGATGCAACCGAGATTCACTTCACCTGTACGTTCGACGGAGCCATTCCCTCAAAACAGGAAGTACTGGATCAGTTCTGCCTCTGCTTTAGCTGCACGCCGGAAGCAGCAGAGATGCGGGCATTTCGGCCGGTAAAAAGAAAGCGGAAAATCAGGGGAAGTGTGCGTATCAGAAAGAGCTGATGCTACCAACAGAACAGAAAGACCCCTTTACATTCATTTTTTTGTTGTTGATTTCGATTTTGCCTTTGAAGTTGTTTTCGGACTGGCTTTTGTAGTTGGTTTCTGAATTGGTTCCTGTTTTGTCTTCACAGTCGCTTTCGGACCTGCTTTGGCACTCGGTTTCGGTTTCGCCTTCGTAGTCACTTCTGGACTTGCTTTGGCACTCGACTTCTTTTTTGCCTTCGTAGTCGCTTCCGTACTTTTCTTGGCACTTGATTTCGGTTTTGCCTTCGTAGATGATTTCGGGCTCGCTTCCTTTTGCTTCTCCTCAATCTTCCCGATGGCCTCACTGACCATCTTGGTAATGGTCTCATCCTTCAGAACTTTTTTCAGCGCCGGAAGGGCACGCTTATCGC
>CAZBGM010000166.1:0-2640 GCA_964491505.1 uncultured Methanomicrobiaceae archaeon
GGCCGTCCAGCACCACTGAGACACCTGGGATCGTCTGGAGGCGGGGATGATCGTTGCACGCATCGACAATCGCCTCCCAGTTCGCAAAAAACAACGGGCAGACCGGGGCATGGCGCCGGACCAGCCGCAGCACCGCATCTGCGTCAAACCATCCCGTGTGGCCCGACTGCTGCATAAAGTCCTGAAAACTCACCGTGTGCATCGTCTCTTTCGCTCCCGGACTCAGCAGGTTTCCGGCCGGAAGAGACGCCGGTTCCTCAAAGCTCACCTCCGGCATCCACACCGGCAGACCCTGATGGCCGGCAGGTGTCGGAAAACCCGGCAGGGATGATGGTTGGGTGCTCTCCAGAATCAGGTCTCCATACGCCACATCCGCCGCCCAGACCGGCAGGCCGACCGTTGCCACCACCAGTTCACAGAATCCCGGCACCGTCAGATCATAATACTTCCGTACCAGCTCAGGATTCCGTTCGCCCGGCTCCGTCTTCGCAAGCGTCACCAGCCCCTTACGCTCAAGTGATGCCTTGATCTTCTGAAGCTTCGGCTGCGACATATTCAGCTTCTTACACGCAACCGAGACACAGATGGGACCGTGCCTGCTCATATAACCCAGCACCGTCCGCTCCTGGGGGGTTATTGGCAGAGCAGAGATAGCGTCCGGTTCCGGCAGGGTTCTCTCATTGGTTTTCATATACGCGTCCATAATCCGGTCAGATAGTCATGGTCGTCTATTCCGGATCTATTCTATTCAGTGAATTGTATTCATTCTGAATACATAATATCTTCTTTTTTGAATATATTGCAGGTCGCCCAAAAAGGAAGCCATGTCACCCGTGACTGATACGACAGCGCCTGATGAGAACAACAGACCACTCTCAACCGACCCCTGCCCAACAACAACCGCCCCGACTGAGGACAAAACCCCCGCAGGGTGCCCGTATAGCCCGCAGACCGAACCCAAAAAAGTCCTTGCCTGGTGCGGGGAAGAAGCGACCCGCTGGACCGGCAAACGCTCAAAAATCTACGAAGAACTCCTGGAAGCAAACGAGCTTATCATCCCGCCGGAGCAGCAGGTGGGCGAACGGGAACTGGGGCAGATTGTTGATGAAGTGCTCAGAATAGCCCTGCCGCCGCTCCTTGAAGACACCATCGAGATCACCATCGCTCTCAGGAATCATATGCCCCTGCGTGCTTTCATCAGCGCACCCGACACCGGCATTATCCTTCGCGAATACCGGATGCGGGATGGCGAACATCTGGAGGACGACACCCTCATCTACCACTACTACATCAGCCGGCTTGAACGAACCGAGCATACCGACAACCCTGCGGATGTCAAATACACCGTCACCTTCACAAACGCCCGAAACCACGAAGACGCCTATACGCTGCATGAAAAGAGCACGGCAGAACTGTCACGGTATCTGAAAAACACCGCAACCATCCAGAACCGGCGCTATATCGACGATGCCGTGCCCGCTCTTATCGGGCAGATTGTCAACCGGGGCCTCTGCAAAGAAGCGATCAGTATTCCGGCAACCGGGTTCTTTCTCTCAGAAGATGGCGATCTCCTCCAGTACGACCATCATTCCTTCCCCCAGTGTCTGCCGCCACCGGACCCTGCCCTGCTTGAGAAGGCCCTCTCCTTTCTCGACTACCTCATGGACTTTCATCAGGACTGTTACCAGGCAAAAGCGCTCATCTACTACGCCGTTCAGGCACCGCTCTCCGCCATACGCCGGAGTTTCAACCGGGAAACCCGCTATCTGCTGGCCTATGACGAAAAACACACCGGCAAGACCAACCTCGGCAAATACGCCCTGATGCTCTGGGGTGTTACCGTCCGGGACGGGCTCTTTAATGCCTCACGTCTCTCTGCCCCGCAACTGGCCTACCGCCTGAACCTGACGACCTTCCCGCAGGTCATGGACGAGGCAAAGAACTGCCTCCAAAATCCCGAAATCTCAGAGATGCTCAAGTCCTCGACAACCGGGGATCTCATCCACCAGCGGAACAAGCGTGACTTAACCGGCATGGACACCTTCTACAGTTATTCACCCCTCATTATCACCCTAAACTTTCTCACCGGTCTGCCAAGTGCTCTTGAGGAACGTCTCATCCCGGTCCGCTTTACCCCGGAGAACAAACGAACCGCAGAGGAAGCGTCCGCGTTTGACCGGCGTCTGGCAGCAGAAAAAAAGAATCATGCGATGCTGGGATCGTATCTCTGTGAATTTTTCAGGCAGAACTGGCAGGAGATCATCCCGGTGCTGGATCAGACGGATGAGCTGGTCATCGGATACGAACTGCTCGGGAAATTCTGTGACTGGATTGAGTACAAACGACCGGCATGGCTGACTAAAATCGAGGTATCACGTGACTTTGAACTGCTGGATCACCGTGACGTGCTCTTTCTGTATCTCCAGAAGAGCTATCTGGAACAGCTCCGTGCCTGCAACTGCCGGGATATTCTGAGTATGGACTGGGACCGGCGTCTGGATACGCTCGCTGATGCCCTGCCGGTGCATACGGTGAGGATTACCAAAAAATCAATCGCACTGAACAGTCGGATCAAGAATGAAGTGTATAAGACCTTCAACCATGAGCTCCCTTCTTTTGAGACGCTGGCGAAGTATGTGG
>CAZBGM010000167.1:0-2619 GCA_964491505.1 uncultured Methanomicrobiaceae archaeon
ACCGTAGAAGAGTGGCAGGCATATCTTGCAGATCTGATAATGCAGGGTTATCTTGCCCGACAGGGAGAACGTTACCCAGTCCTCGCCATAACGATAAAAGGTGAACGGGCACTACACGGAGAAACAAAGGACGAAATTTTTCTCCACCAACCAAATTGGAAAAATAGCGAAACAATTGCCATTCCAGACACTGCTGATGAGGAATTATTTCAACGCTTAAGGGCAGTGAGGAAAACAATCGCCCAATCACACAATATTCCTCCCTACCTGATTTTTTTGGACAAAACACTACGGGAAATGGCACAACGGCGCCCTTCAACTGAGGCGGATTTTCTGAAAATTTCCGGGGTCGGACCAACCAAATACAAGCTATACGGAGCAGCTTTTCTTGAAGTAATCAGCTCACAGAATCCAGATGGATTTGGAACTTCAGATGTCCTTGGGTCTTTCACAAGAACAACTCTAGGTAGCAGTATGAAAGAGACCCATACATTATATTGCAAAGGTCTCACTGTCAAAGAGATTGCAACATCACGTCGGATTACTGAGGAAACTGTAATGGTTCATCTTGAGCGTGCGATTAGTGCAGGAGAGAACGTTGATCTCCGGGATTTTATGTCAGAATTACGAGAACAGGAGATTCGAACTGCCCTTGCTCAGCACGGTCATGAAGCACTAAAACCGGTACGGTCAGCGCTTGGGGGTCGGTATTCCTATGGGGAGATCCGACTTGTACGTGCGATGTTACAGAAAGAGTCAGATCCATTTTCAGCAGAATCTTCCTGACCATTGCAAAGCATTTCTTCAACCATACTTTTCTGAGAAATAATTGGCTTAGCCATAAATGTAGGAGATATTTCCCTACACTTTCGGCTGAAAAAAAAGGATTTAGTCAATCAGCTGGTATTTTGTTGTCCGTTGCCTAAGTTCCCGTCCCACATCTGATGCAATCCTCTCCATCTCTGCCGGGTCAAAAAATCCACCTTCTTCACTACCGGCATCGGTTGAAACCGCATCAATAAACATCGTTCCCCCGACGTCATCACCACCTGCCAATAGGCCAAGCTGAGTCATCTTCAGACCGATCTTTCCCCAGGGGATCTGTATGTGATCAAAGTTATCAAGGAAGATCCGTGCGACCGCAAACAGCAGAAGATCCCGGCGTCCTGTTGCACCTTTCGGAGCAATGCCACGTTCGTAGAGCGAAGTGTTCTGGTAGAGATAGGAGAGGGGGACCAGTTCAGTAAACCCGCCGGTCTCATCCTGAATCTTCCGCAAAATCCCAAAATGCGTTGCAATATCTTCGGAAGATTCTATTGTTCCATACATTATCGTTGAGGTCGACTTCAGTCCCAGACCATGTGCCTCTTTGATGATGTGAATCCATTCTGCAGTTTTGATCTTATTCGGGCAGATTATTTCGCGAACTGAATCCACCAGCATTTCTGCCGCAGTTCCCTGCACCGTGCCGAGGCCGGCTGCAATACACATTTCGAGCATTTTGCAGGTCGAAATTTCGCTTTTTTTAGCAGCACTTGCGATCTCATCAGGGCTTCCCACATGCAGATCAACCCCAGGGAGCACCTCATGAACCCACCCAATCATCCCAGCATAATCTTCTGCTGTGACATCGGGGTGTACACCAGAAAGAAAACAGACCTCAGTAACTCCCCGTTCCTGTGCCCGGAGTGCCTCTGCCTGAACCTCTGCCTTCCCATAACGATATGCACCTTCTGCACCCCGTGGTCGCCCAAAGCTACAGAAACCACAGAGATTCTTACAGATATTGGTGATATGCAGATTCTGATTTCTTACATAGGTCACCACATTGCCAACCTTCTTTTCACGAAGTCGGTCGGCGGTCTGTGCAATTGCCCATACATCAGCGCCTTGTGCATTCAGAAGGCACACGGCATCTTCTTCACTGATACGGTCGCCTGCTTCGGCACATTTCAGTATCTCAACGATTTTTTTTCCCTGCATCGATGTCTTTCTCCTTTCTGCGCAGATAGAGTTCATGAAGAATCATAAGAATAATCACTACCGCAGCAACTTCAGGGAGGTGCAGCGGAATCAGCCCAATAATCGGAATCCCAAATAGTGCCTTGCCGACAATCCATTCCTTTTTTACTGGTAGGACGGGTTCACTACCAATGAGAAGAGATTGTTGATCGATGCCGGGATTGTTGTCTCCTTTCGTAATATATCCGGAATAGGTTCCATCATCATACCAGTCCAGCGCCCGATGGATAATGGGATGAACCGAATCCATGCCATTTGGCCGATAGATTATCACATCACCGTAGACAGTATTCCCCTGTCGATCGGTGAAATCTCCGAATCGAACATAGCCGGTCTCCTGTCCTGTTGCCCAGGTGGTCAGATCACCAAAACGATCCGGCGCCATAACAAAAACAAGATCACCTATCTGCATATTCGGAACCATTGACTCTGATTCAACAGCAACAACCGCTGGCCAAGTGCCACTTACCAGATACAGACCAAGAGCAATAGCACCGACGATACAGAGCACTAAGCAGACATCACGGATCAGAGACGGAACAGTTTCCTCAGACTTTAAAAAGGCCATAACTTTTTCTGTTCCGCTCTGGGATGATT
>CAZBGM010000168.1:0-2570 GCA_964491505.1 uncultured Methanomicrobiaceae archaeon
TCTCTGAGAAATAATCAGATTTGCAAAATGTGTGACCAGGTCCGAATAGTTATCTTCATTTGCCTTCTTTAGGCCATCAAGGTATAAACTCCGGTCGTCACCCAGGAATAACATCTTAGGATAATGACTTCGGTTGAGCATATAATTAAAAATTTCCCGTCCGACTCTTCCGTTTCCGTCTGCAAACGGATGAATCATTTCAAAGAAATAATGGAACATCGCTGCTTCTTCGAATGGATGGTAGTTGTCTTCAACTCGCTGATAGTAATAATCAATAATTCGCTGAAGTTCCTCTTCAATAATTAATGAAGGGGTTACTTGGAGGTCACAACCAATAATGCCAATATCATCGGTTCTCCGGAACATCCCGGCAGATTCATCATCAATATTCTGAACTATGAGTGAATGTACATTCTGAATGAATTCAATAGTGACTTTTCCCCGGTAGGTATCCCGGTATGTCTTGACTTTTTTAAAGTTCTGAATCTCATTCACTTCTCGTAATGATTTTGAGGGGGGAACAATCCCATGATACAGCAGTTCGCGTGTTTCTTCGCGTGTGAACGTGTTCCCTTCGATTGATGTGGTTCCCTGAATATAATAGACTTCAAACTTCTCTTCATAGGCTGTCTGTTCATTGACGGTGAGTACTGTATTGAATTGTTTATAGAGGTATTTGATCTCTTCAAGTTTTGAAAGGAGATCTGTGGTAAGAAATTCAGTTTTGTATTTTAAGACGCCGAGCTCTCCGACTTTTTTTGCTGCCTTACGTTCAAGTTCAAAGCCATATTTTTTACGGAACTCATCGATTTCTGCGTATGTCGGGGTCTTTTCTGAACAGAGATATTTCCGGACCTTTCCTTTTTTGTCTCCAACACGGACATCTTTTACGAGGTAATACCGCTCCTTTGAATTTTTAGGGTAGGATACTTCTACACGGTATGGTTTTTCACTCACAATTATTCATAGAGATGGCAAATATATGAATCTTTGTGTTTTTGCCATCTTCGGAAAATTCACCACCTTCAAAAATGAGAATCAAAAAAGAAATGCGGATTTCAAAAGAACCCGCGTCCGTACCACCATTATGGTCGTTGCCCCTGAGGCCGAAGAACGGCAGTACAGGAGTAGAAATGGTGGGAACTGAAACCGGCAGAAAAAAGAATGTATGTTTTAGAGCGGGAGTCCCAGCAGTGAAAAGACACCCATCATCTTCAGGCCCATATAGATCATAACGATGATAAATATCAGTTTCAGCTGTTTTGCCGGCAGTTTGTGGGCGATGCGGACGCCGACCTGTGCCATGACGATGCTGGTACAGGCAAGAAGTGCCCACTGTAACAGATTCACATAACCGAGTGAATACGGGGGCAGTCCGGCTACGCCCCATCCGTTGATGATGTAGGCGATGGTCCCGCCGAGTGCGGTAAAGATCATAAGTCCGGTGGAGGTGCCGACGGCATTGTGCATTTTAAAGTGCAGGGCGAGAACCATTACCGGAATGAGAACCACACCGCCACCGATGCCGATAATGCCGGTGAGTATGCCGATTGGAATCCCCCAGAGCAGGTAGGTGAACAGGTCGTCTACGGGTTTTTTCTCTTCTGTCGGTGGTTTTGCGGTGAGCATCCGGATGGCACTTAACAGAATGACCAGCCCGAAGATCATCGGGAGGTAGGTTCCCGGAATCAGGGTTGCGATGTATCCGCCGAGAATAGCGCCAAAAAACCCGGCTATACCCATAGATATTACAGCATTCCATACCACGACACCTTTTTTGTTATGGCCATAGGCGCCGGAAATGGCCGTTGGCAGCACGACGGCAAGGTTTGTTCCAAAGGCGATGAGTATTGCTGTGCCGGGGTCGATGCCCATTGAGGTAAGTACCCAGTACTGAACCGGGATCATGATGAAACAACCGCCGACGCCGAGAAGTCCTCCGGCTAAACCGACGATGATGCCCGTGATTAAAAGTGCAACGATGTAGATGAGTTCCAGTGCCATTTTTTATTGGTTCTCCTGTTCAACAATTCCTGAAATCACTTGGTGTCGATTTCTCTTAATGTTTCTGGATGTACACCCTTTGTCAGAAAAGCAGTTTGAATGAATGCAGTTTCACCGGCAGACGGATCCCCGGTTGTCAGATTATCGGACCAGAGGTTTTCTGCGGTAAAGAGTATCGGATTTCTATACAGTCTGAATTTAAGTAGTTCAGAGATATTTTTTTAATTCTGAAATTGACGGTGCAACTCTGCCTTTCAGTGCCCCGAGGATTAATGGATTGTCAAGATTATCCATCAGACTTCGTGAATCTGTTTTTAAACCGATACACTCTTTGTTTAATGAATAGGCAATGCCCAGCTCAACACAGGCGCCTTCATCAGGGACACGACCATCGAAAATGAAAAGAAGAATGTCTGATTTTTTAATCTCATCAACATCAGTATCAAAGATTTTCTGTACGGCATCATATTTCGAACCGCCGTCCGAAAGTAATTCTGCCAGTATATGACCGTCCCGTTGGGGTAAAAAAGTAATAAATCCAAGACCTTCCAGATAATTATTAACCT
>CAZBGM010000169.1:0-2552 GCA_964491505.1 uncultured Methanomicrobiaceae archaeon
CAACGAAGGTTGACGGCATTAAGCTGATTACTGCCGGTAACTTCGGTGGCAACCTTGGACCGTTCAAGTTCTATCTGAAAGAACTTATCTGAATTTTTTTCTTTTTTTTGTTGGGGCAGGGGTGCTCCGGTCTGCCACGGATTCTGAAAGTATATCCAAAAGAGTGCTTTCAATTCACTGATGATTTCCTGAGAATTACTCTTCCGGTTGATAAAGCATTGATGGAAGATGGATCGTTTGCAGCTAAGAAAGATGTTTTACTCAGCACTGAGATTACCATGACATCCGGTATGACTGGTTCACTTACAGTATCTAAACCTCCAGCTGAACACCCGGCTGGTGGCTCAATGGTGGCTCAATGGTGGCTCAATGGTGGCTCAATCAGGTGGCTTCAATGGTATCCCAATCGAGTGGCTCAATCGATGATACCAGGAGTCTGGTAGATGGTGCAATTCATTTGACAGATCGACAAAATGAGATCCTGTCGATTATTCAAAAAAATAATAAAATTGGATACAGAGATATTGCAAAGGAACTGGGCATCAATGATTCTGCCGTAAAAAAGCATATGAATAAATTAAAAGAGCTGGGAGTTTTGAAACGGGTGGGTGGAACAAGGGGCCACTGGGAAGTTTTGGATGAGACTTAAATCCTCCCGTGGACCCCAATACTCAGGAGCCTGAACAGGATGCAAAACCCTCCAAACATCAGCAGAGGCAGGAGAGAAAAGTTCACAGAAAATTCTGTAGCTTGTAAGAGAGAATTCTGCTATCACTATACCACAAATAGTATTATCTCTCCATTCTCACTTTTTTTATCATGGATATAGCACTTATCTGCTCAATATTTGAAGACCTCCCCCGACAGGGTTCGGCGGATCATATTTCACACGCAGACCGGAAACCTTTCCGGAAGCATTTTTTAAATTTAAAATTTAAAATCTGAACCTTCCGCTCCCCTCCGGATACGAACAGGTAGTGACTGGCAGAGCTCTATTCGTTAGCCCTTAAAAAAATAAAAAATAAAAATAGTTCGTTGGAAATTCCTGGCGTCTTATTTGATCTTTTTCTCGAGCTTCTTGAGCTTCTTCTTGGCGGATTTGCTACCACCAGCCGCCTGCTTCGAGAGATCTTCTGCCTTGGCCTTCTTCACTTTGTTTAGTTTCCCCAATTGTTTTTTACTTGCTGCTGACATATTGATTCCTCGCCACCTTTGGCTGGTTATATTTACTTTTTTTTCTTTTTATACATATCCCAGTGTCGGTGAATGTCTGGCGAAGGGCACGAGCATTGGACAGATGAGAAGGCGGTGCCGGGGTGAAGAGATCCCGGTACTTTTTCTTTCTTACTTTTTTCCTTTGAGAAGTGCATTAAACGCTTTTACCGTAAGTCCTGCATCTTTGATAAGTTCCCGTTCTGTCCCTTTTGCTATTGGACCCACGTTCCGGGATAACAAGAAGATCATCGCCACGGCTCATGATGATATGACTGCCGCGTTTACGTTCAGTCTGAAACCCGACTTTAGAAAAAACACGGACCATCTCCTTTCCGGATACCGGAATGAGGCGTTTTGTACTCACACTGCAAGGTCAACGAGGATGGAACCGGGTTGTGATGTTACCTGCCGGGAGGCAATGTCGTGAGCGACCTCAAGGTAGAGTTCTATGGCTTCCTGTATATTTTTGAGGGCTTCTTCCTGTGTCATGCCCTGAGAATGGCAACCTTTCAGAGCCGGACAGTGGACTGAGTACCTATCTTCCTCTTCCTTTTCAAGAATTATGTCAAGTTTCATGAATTTTGATCCCGTATTGGTAATCAGATATTTGCCACAGAAGTATTAGCTTTTTGTAAGGATGCCGGATTTTTTTAAATCTTTTCAGGCTTTGCTTCAAGTGTTTCGGAGAGGTAAATGCTGTACAAAAATTAACCTCAGGAGTTCTTATTCACTGATTAAACTAAGTGCTTGTCGAAATCCGTAATTGGTTTGAATTTTTCTTTTCTGATTTTATTCATCTTTTCAATGTATTCTTCTCTTACCACAAACTCCTCTTCAAGCTGGAACTTCATGAAATTCTCAATCTGTTTGCTCATGTTGAGACCGAGTCGTTTGCACTCTGAGGAATATTTCTCATAGATTTTATCCGAGATGCTGAAACTTTTGACACCCATATTTTCACTGGTTTAATTAATATTCATTAAGATTATTTAATTTTATGTAAGTTCCCCACACTCCCCCGGTGAGGCGGTTTTCGTTTTGCAGTCAGTCAGTCAGTCAGTCAGTCAGTCAGTCAGTCAGCCATAGGTCTGAGAACAACCCTTCACGTATTGAACCGCTGCCAAAAAACGTGAGGAGTGGCGGTGAAGAAGAACCTGGTGAACTTTATGTCCATGTATCCCCCACCTGTCACTTGCACGACAAGTCTCAGATACTGTCAGGTCAGGTCCTCGCCGGGTCTATCCTCTGTTGAGATTTTATATCAGGAATCTACCCCGGAGACCAAAAATGACAAAAATCAACTCAGAATCGGCAACAATCTACGACGACGAGGCAAA
>CAZBGM010000170.1:0-2512 GCA_964491505.1 uncultured Methanomicrobiaceae archaeon
CCCGAAATGTGTATTCAGTTGCACGGCATAGAGAACAATATGGTCGTCTTAGACCCGTTTATGGGCATCGGCAATACCGCTCTTGCCTGTATCAACCAGGGGGTCAAGTTTCTGGGATTTGAGATCGACCCGGAATACCACGCCTGTGCACTGGAGCGATGCAGAGCGGCGCAGATAAAAAAAAACAGGAAGCAATAGACCGATGTGGACGCTGCTGGCATTTGTTCTGGTTATTCTCTTTATCACCATCTGCACGGCCAGATATCACATCTCCCCTTTTATTGTGCTCCTTCTCGCAGCGGTCTCCTTTGGGATTCTGACCGGGGAGATGGCGACTCTTTCTGAGACGATCCTCAAAGGCATTACCGGTGTTTTTGGCCTGCTGTGTCTGCCCATCTTTTCAGGCGCGGTTCTGGCACGATTACTCCAGCAATCCGGTGGCATCCACCGGATTATGGCCGACCTGAAACGGTGCAGCAATAATACCGTTTTCATCTCCGGCATCACCGGCTATCTGCTCAGCATTCCGATGATGTGCTGTATTTCATCGTTTTTGGTCGCTTCGCCCGTGACCGGCCATCTCTCATCACATCCAAAAAACCGGCAGACCGATCTCTTCATGACCGCACAGGGGTCAATTCTCTCGTTCGTCCTTATCTTTCCCCTGCCGGTCACCTACGCCATTGTGCAGGACGGTCTGACGGAGTCATTTGCCCCCCTCAGTTACAACCTGCTGGCGGTGCCTCTCTCACTGGCCCTCCTCGTCCTTTGCTATTTCTACTTCAGACGACGACGGGAGGAAGAACCGCCGGACGGCACACCGGTAAGTGGTCTGCCCCGGTGGAAAGCGTGGGCACCAGTCTATCTCCCGGTTGTCTTTCTTGCCGCAGGACACCTGATTCCCGGATTATTTCTGTTGCAGAACGTTGGATTTGCCCTTTTTACCGCCATGCTCATCTCCCTCGTGTTGCTGCGTGACTGGTGGCAGGTCGCCGTGGAGAAAGGCACAAAACACGCCGGCCAGATTCTCTTTGACCTCTGCGGTGCGGGTGCGCTGGGCGCTGTTATTGCCGCCGGGTCGTTTGCCGGGGATCTCATTGGCATTCTTCCACAGGCCCTGCCCCCACTGCTCATTATTTTTCTCGTTGCAGCACTGATACAGGCTGCACAGGGTTCGCGAGTCGTTACTGCCGTTATTTCAGCGAGCATTCTCGGCATCTCACAGTATACCCCGGACTTGCCGGTTTCAGCCCTCGTTCTCGCTATCGTTGCCGGAACGCTTGCCCTGAGTTACGTCAGCGATCCCTACTTCTGGTTTGTGAAACGGGCAACAAACGCGAATATGCACGAGATGGTAAAAGGGTACACACTCCCCCAGACCTGCTGCGCCATCATGATTCTTGTGGTCGCCTGCCTCCTGTGCGTCTGAAAAAAAGGGGGAAAAGAAATTTCTATCAACAAATATATAGCAATTCAGCAAGTATATTTAATTAGTTAGAAATATTTATCGTATTTTTGCGGTGAATTTTACATTACAGGAGGAAATAATGGCAACAATACTGGCTGTAGAAGATAACCCGATGATATCCAAAGTTTTTGAATTAATGCTCAAGAAGGGTGGATATAAGCCAATCGTTGTCCTAAGCGGGAAGCAGGCGCTCGCAGTTCTTGAGGAACGAAAACCGGATCTGATTCTTCTGGATATTATGATGGAGGAGATGGACGGATGGCAAACTCTTACAGCTATAAGAAACGATGAAACCAATGACCATATTCCGGTCGTGATGCTTACCGCAAAGTCCATCACTCCCCAGGAAGCGATGGAATACAAGGATTTCATTGCCGGGTACCTGTTAAAACCGGTAACCCAGGGCGACCTGTTCCCCATAATCGAGTCCGTGCTCAGTAAGCGTGAACACCTCAAGCAGGTGAAAGAGGATGCTCTCAAAAAAGGCGTGTCGGAAGAGATCATTCAGGAATACCGGAAACTCTGCAACAAAATATCTGCTGCTGAAAATCTCATCAAAAATCTCGAGGCCTCCTATATGGGTTCCGGAGTGTCTCTACGCAGTCGCGAAGAGATTGAAGGGGTCATCAACGCACTGAAAGAATCTATTGAGACTATGAAAGTCCGTGCTGCCGAGATTGACAGCACAGATCTCCAGTAATTTTTATCTTTTTTCCATCACCGGGGGATTTCTCTCGTTCATATCAATAAAAAAAAGGAGCAATCGGTTTAGTTTTTGGGTTCTATTTTTGCTGGAGCGTGAGATCTGTACTGGCGCAGACACATCCCATCCAGGCACTGCCCTGAGGCGTCAGACGATAAATAATCCAGTTTGAGTAGGGAGTACCTTCAATGAGAGCTGCTCTTTTCAGCACTGCGAGATGGTAGGAGAGACGGGAGTCAGGAAGGTCCAGCAAGGTTTTTATGACGCAGACACAGAGCGGACCGCCCTGCAGAAGAGCGAGAATCTTCAGCCGGACCAAAACAGGCTATAAGCAGGAAAAA
>CAZBGM010000171.1:0-2449 GCA_964491505.1 uncultured Methanomicrobiaceae archaeon
GGACGTTTCATGCCCTTGTCTGCACCGTCTTTGCAGAACGTGCAAAAGACGTCCTACCCGGGTGAGATAAATCGACAGAAAAAAGTTTGGGCTTATCGTCCTTATCGTCATACTTGTTGCCGCCGGAACCTGGGCCGGGTATACGGTCATCCATGCGAACACTCCGGTCCGGATAGGCGTCCTCCTCCCCCTGACCGGCGATGTGGATCTTAAAGAACCTCTCGAATGGGCAAAAGACAATATTAACAGTGAGGGTGGCATTGACGGCCGGACGGTCGAACTCGTGTACAAGGATTCCAACACGGGAAATGTTACGCAGAAGGCACAAGAGCTGCTGGACGACCCCACCATCCGTATCATCATCGGACCCGACACAAGCGACCAGGTCTACGAGCTGGCACCGGAGTTTTTTGAAAAGAAAAAACTCTTAATCAGCCCGCTCTCTACCTCCGGGGACATCATCCGGGCATTCGGAAAGACAGGTTATTTCTGGCGGACTTGCCCGGGCGATGTGGCACAGGTGAAGGTCATCCTCTCTATCCTGAATAACAAGGGGGCAAACCGGGTGGCGCTGCTTGCCGAGAACACCATGTACGGCAAAACCTTCTATGACTGGACCGGGTTCTTTGCAATCGAATACGGTCTCGAACTTACTTCGATCCAGCAATTCGACAAGGGATCCGTCACACTCGACGCCGAAGTTGCAGAGGCCTTACAGACGAACCCGGATTACATTGTTGCGGCCTGCGGTGCGTGGGATGCAGCCACAATCAAGCGGGCAATCGACCGGTCCGGGAGCACAACAAAACTTTTCCTCACCGATGCCGGGGGCACGCCGATCCTTACCAGTTCCCTCGGTGCCGCTGCAGAAGGCATTGAGGGCACCAATCCCACGGCAGACCCCACCACCGGGTTCTCCGTCGCGTACCAGAAAACGTTAGGTCATCCCCCGGCGTATTTTGCTGCACCCACCTATGATGCCTTCCTCCTTGCTGCCTATACAACCGCCCGCCAGGAAGCATCCCCCTTCGAATCTCTTGCTGACTCGTTCAGGACGGTTGTGTATGGGACCGGCACCCCCCATGGCTGGGACGCGCAGGAATCGCACGAAGCAATTACCGCCTTCAGTAGCGGGAACACCCCCTCGATCTCCGGTGCAAGCGGACCGCTTGATTTCGACACGGTGTTCGGGGTCGACCCGCTGTTCACCTACTACTCTCACTGGATTGTTGAAGAAGGGGAGTTCCGAACGGTCCGGATACTGAACCTGGCAAAGAGCAGGATTGTCGGGGAATCGGTCGGGCTCTCAAAGGCTTCGGAGAGTTTCATCTCCGCGCTCTCTCCCAAGACGGAAAGTTACACCCCCGTGGTACAAAAAGAAGATTTCCAGGCTGTCATTGTCGGACCATCGAGTGGGTGGGACAATTACCGGCACCAGTCGGATGCGCTCGCGGTCTATACCATGCTCCGCATGAATGGGATCGATGACGACCATATTATCCTCATGCTCTATGACGATGTCGCCACTACCCCGCAGAACCCCCTGCCCGGGGATGTCCATAATATCCCCATGGGTGATAACCTCCGGTCCGGTGCCGTTGCCGATTATACCGGCAAAGCCGTGAATGCAGAGACATTAAATGCCGTGCTGCTGGGCGACCGGTCCGCGTCAGTCCCGGTTGTCCTCGAAAGCAACGGAACCACCGATGTATTCGTGTATATTGTAAGCCACGGGAGTCCGAATGCGATCTGCTTTGGGCAGACCTGCCCCTTTACCACGGATGATTTCACAACCCTAACGGATACCATGAACCGTGATGGGAAATACCGCCAGTTGGTCTTTTTCGTTGATACCTGCTTTGGCGAGAGTGTTGCTACCAATGTAACGGCCCCGGGCATTCTCTACCTTACCGGGGCTGCAAAGAACGAGCCCTCGCTCGGGGCAGTCTATGATTTGAATATCCGCCAATGGCTCTCGGATGAATTCACGGCAAGTGTCCTGACCCTTGTCCGGTTGAATCCTGATATCACGTTCCGGGAACTCTACATCAGAGCCTATGAGAAAGTGACCGGCTCGCATGTGCGGATAAAAACAACGGGGAATTTCAGCATCGATCAACCCGTTATGGAGTACCTGCAACCATGAACCGGAATTATCTGTACCTGGGAAGAAGAAGCGAAGTACCTTGCCCCCCGTGTCCTTCCAGCTCCAGGATGATTTTTGGCATCCACTCTTTTTGCTCTGGAGAAATGCCAGATCAATGAGAATTTTGAAAATTCCCTATTTTTTTAATTTTTCCACAGTCCACAGTGTGTTATTTAAAAAAAGATTATGCACATCCCCGTATATTCAATAGTTCACTGGCGTGTGGAGTGCAGTAATCGTGCCATGTTTCAACCCCTCACATCAAACTGTTCGACCAACTGTTCGCGGGCGCGTGGAGTGCAG
>CAZBGM010000172.1:0-2442 GCA_964491505.1 uncultured Methanomicrobiaceae archaeon
CTTGGCGTGGGGGCTGCCGAGGATCACAAACGGGTGCACTGGTCGGTTGGCAAAGATATCCTTCTCGCGATGGTAACCACTATTCCGGCGACGATGCTCTTTGCCGGCGGGGTATATCTGCTTCTCGCGTACCTCACCGGAGGCTGAACACTATCATGAAAACCGAAAAGAAAGAGAAAAAAACGAGCAAAAAACGTCTGCGGGGTATTTTATTCCCACGTGATTATGACTTTCTGGGGATGCTCTCTGAACAGGCGGCTCAGACACTCGTTGGGGTCGAAACCCTTGTGGAATGGCTGAATACACCAGATCGCTCTGAACCTGAACCCCTCGCCCGCCTGGAACAGGACGTTGATGAGAAGCGTCATGAATTCGAGGAAATTCTCACGAACGCCTTTTCCACACCCTTCGACCGGCAGGATATGTATTCTCTCTCCCGCCGTATCGATTACATTCTGAATTATTCCCATGAGACAGCAACGGAGATGTTTGCGTTTCATGTCTCTCCTGACCGGCCGATTCATGAGATGGCCCGTGCTCTGCTAAAAGGAACCGGGCATCTTGCCGGGGGTGTAAAGGTCATGCAGAGCGATCACCGGCAGGCAATTACTGAAATCCGGGAAGCTCGCCGTGCGATTGAGAAGATCGATGAGCAGTATATCTGTGGCATGACCGAACTGCTCAGCTCAGATGACCCGATGCGGGCGATGGGCAAGCGTGAAATCTACCATCATCTCCGTGACGGTGGACGGGCGCTAAGAAACAGCATCGACATTCTGCACAAAATAGTGGTAGGGTTGATCTGAAATTAAAATTTTAATGCCGTGGAATCCGGTAACTTCCCTTTTTTCCTCTGATTTTCCACCGTGTGAATCTGGCGGGTAATACAGGCGTTGCAGGGCGTTTTGATGCCATGCTCTTTTCCAAGCTCGACAACCTTACCGTTCAGGTAGGCAATCTCGGTTTCCCGGCCTGCTGTTATATCCTGATACATAGATGCGTAACTGGTCGCAAACGCCGGAATCAGCGAGTTGTGGAGGTAGTTGAGATAGGAATCAACACCCGGCCAAGGAAGCTTGATGCCTTCTGCGTCTGCAACGGCCCACGCCTCACGGACGACCCGCTGGACGATGGGGAAATATTCGGAATTTTTCAGGTCTCCGGTTGGGCAGGAGAGGAGGGCGCCGGGTGCGTTCACCGCAATATTGAAGATTGCTTTCTTCCAGATCTCGGTCTTGATGGATGCGGAGATCCAAGTCTCGATTCCAGCCTTACAGAAGAGATCAGCGAGTTGTTCTGCGCTCTTGCTGGCTCCTTTTGGGTAGGTTCCCAGCATCACCGGTCCGCCGGTTTCGTTGATGTGCACCGCTCCCGGACCTTCCACGGCAAAATTTGTGGTGATAGTTCCGCCTATCGGCTGATCGGTAAACCCTGCGATTACGGCTTCGTTGCCAAGGCCATTCTGCAGACTTGCGACCGGCGTATGTTCCATAACTGGGGCACAGAGCGTGCACAGTTCCTCGGTTTTCTGTGATTTGGCAGTGAGAATAATGTAATCATATGGCCCGGAGAGTTCTTCCGGCTGGGTGATTGCTCTGACAGGAGCTTTTCTATCTCCCCAGATTCCGCTCAGACACACCCCGCCCTGAGTAGCGATGGCGTCACCGTGATAACTCCGGCAAAGCACGGTCACATCGGCGACATCGGTAAGTTTCCCGGCGATTGCGAGGCCAACGGCCCCGGCCCCGGCAATAAGGATTGCTGGCTGTTTGGGCATTGTAAATCCTATTCTGTCTTTGAGACGTTAATGGTTGCGGGTAACCAAAGCGAACAATCGAAGAGACGGAAAAAAGAGGATGGGGTTATGAAAGTTCGCGTTTGAACACGAACCCGGTGACGATCATAACAAGACCCCAGGCGATGGCAAACGCCGCAAAGATCATCATCATAAACGCGGTTCCCAGAAGCGGGAAGGCGAGGATCAGAACGCCGAGAGTCAGAGCGATCAGACCGGCAATAACATGGAGAATCCGAAATAGCGTGCTGTCATGGCTGGAGAATCCACCCCAGAGGTTGTTGAGACCCACCAAAAAGGCCCAGAAGGCAATGAGGTAGGTGATCAAAAACCATGCCGTGAGAATGCTCGTAAAGATCAGGATACCGAGGATGATACAGAGAATCCCGAGAATAGCCAGGACTGCCATCATGCCAGCTCCTTGTTTACACTGGAATCCTTGAATGAGGAGCATCACGCCGTAGATTAAGATAGCCGCCCCGACGAAATACCCGAGGAAGAGAACCACAAAGGGCGTTGCCATGAGGGTGACAATCCCAAAAATGACCGCCAGGATTCCCAGGACGATGAAGGTCCACCAGTCCGGGGAAATGCCAAAGCGTTCAACAATAACTTCAGTTTCGTTCATAATCGTTCAACAGGTGAAT
>CAZBGM010000173.1:0-2416 GCA_964491505.1 uncultured Methanomicrobiaceae archaeon
GTGTTTGTTTCGGCAACGGAGACGGGGCTGTATGCTGCCTGTGCGAGTGGGTTGTTTAGGAGAGAGAGGATTGAATAATTATGTCACTTTTTCTGAAGCGGATGTTAACAGAAAAAAGTTAGTGGATTATTCTCTATTACAGAAATGTTTCAGAATATAATCCCCTGTATTCTTGAAATAGATCTCCACAGTTTCAGATTCCGTTCGGACATAAAAGTGTTCTTTCTTTTTACCGTTACTGTATCGAGCTACTGCATAAAAGGGAATATCTGATTTTTTTACCCGGATCCAGCAGACCGTCTCATCGTCAATTTCCTCAAACGAAATGTTCAGATATTTGTTGAAATGGTTCACAATATCTCTTGGAAATATCATTGGCTTAATGATATCATCTATGATTTTTCTTTTATAACCATCCAGATTTTTATCATTTAGCTTATCGTATTCTCGGGTTATTCCTGATGGTTGAGAGCGATCACCCTGTTTTTTCAATTCCTCAACGCCAATCAGGAGATCCCCACCGTTTTTATTCAGAAAACCAACGATTGTCCTTGCAATGAGATACATGCTATTGTCCTTTTCAAAATTATAATTGGGGTCATAGTCATCAGAATATTCTCGATCCCCATTTGGTTTTGCACTACGAAACGCACCCCTCTTGAATTCAATCTTCTCACCCTCTCCATAACCGATGAGATCTTGCACAGTGATATCCGGAGAAGTATCAGGGTCTTTAACTTCCCTTTTTGAGGATAGAACAACATTATCAATCGTTCCGAGTCCCATCTCAAGCAGTTCAGTAGCTTCCTGATACATCAGGTGCTCTTTGATAAAATTACCAAAATATCTCAGTGCTTTGTCACCTTCTGCCAGAGAATGGTAACAGTGAATAACCTCAACTGGCGTTTTTTCTTTCAGATATTGCCAATCAATAGCGAAATGGTAACTTATCACATCACAATAAGTGAAGTCAAAAATACGCTCGATATTATGCTGTTTGATATATTCTATCAGAATATCTGTGATAAATTTTGATTTTGTCCAGAGCCAATAAGCGCCGTTCTTGTTACCAAACTGGCAGGCATAATTCTGAATAGGTTCTTGTGGGGATAACAGACCATAGCATGCAGACATTATCAAAAAATGATGGCTTGAATGGATTAAACCTGATCTGCCATCTTCGCCAAGTGCCGTATAGAATTGTCCATCAAATCTCTCAATTGCAGGAAGATATTGTGCTGGAGCGTCCCCTCCAAAATCTTTGCCTTTCACAAGGTTCTGGTTATATTCCTTGGCCTCCTGCTCACAGTTCTCCCAATGAATCTTCCTTTCTGATAACTGTGAAAATATCTCTCCCCTTGTTTCAAGTAATTTTGTGCCGACTGTTTCGTTCCGAAGGAAATGCCTTAACGTATCCTCATCATTATACTCTGCAGAACCGCCCATTTTTTTATGGAAAGAATCAATAGCAAGGATAAGAACAGGACTTTTATTCAGAATATTCTCATCGGAAGATAAGTCATTCCGAATTTCGTCTGAACATGGAATTTCTTCTGAAATCTCTTCCTGCCCATCAAATGGTTCCAGAAGCATTCTTGATGAACTTGATGCCCGCACCGCCATCTCAACCATTTGAGCGTTCCAGTTAATATGAGTGTGATCCGTCAGTTTTTTCGCATAATCTTTGCAAAAATTAGCCCAATGGAGATATGCATTCCAGTTTGATTCCCGATGGTAAATATAACCTGAAATTGCTCCGTTCTCAGACACAATAAAATCAGGAGCTTCGTCATAGCCGAATCTTTCTTTATTATCCCGCCACCATGTTGCTGTTCTTTTGTCAACAACAGGATATTCTGTAGGATTATAAAGATCAAGGAATGTTATCGGCACAGAATACCCAAAAGACATATTACAGGCATCAATGAAGGCAGTGAAATTTTCTACAGTTGGTTCCCTGCTTAATGATGACAACGACCTCGCAAATTTATTCCAGGCAATAGGAGCTCCTTGCTGGTTTTTATATGAGAGGTCATTGATGAGTTTGGATGTTTTCTCGTCTATGTTGCTGATATAGTTCAGATTCCAGTAATAAATTTCTCCGGCAACAATCCTTCCATCAAATTGTGATTCATAGTTATTTACTGCGTTCTGAAATCGTTCATCTAGTAGATGGAGATTGTTCCGATCAATCCTTAGCTTAAAATGATCAGGGTAGGAATCTTTTTCTTTATAATTTGTCAGGTTTCCAACCCAGTTGAAAGAATTATAGGCATTTATCCAGTTGTTATACATGTTAATCACAGCGGCAGCAAACCGGTAATAGTGACTTCATTTGAATATCGATAAGAATGTCGTTTCAAAAATAGCCGGAAGCGTGCCCGTGAGCGAAGCGAACGGAGACGCTGGAGGCGTT
>CAZBGM010000174.1:0-2414 GCA_964491505.1 uncultured Methanomicrobiaceae archaeon
GTCTATAGAACCGGGAGCGCTAAAGCTTCCTGTGAAAGAATATGGTTTTGCTATAAGTTGTCAGGCACATTCACCTACAATCTGCCGTATTTTTTATGTGCCTGCTCTATTGTCATAAGTTCATGGATTTGAACAAGATGGTTTTTGGTATCTATTGTATATATTGCAGTGAAGGTTCTTCCAATATGGAGTCTGTAGATTTCTATTTCCTTTTCAGTGTGTAATTTTTCTTTATCGCCGCCGGAGCCCGGCCATGGATTCGTTTCAAGATTTTCAAGTGCACTGAATAGAATTCTCCGGGTTTTTTCCGGCAATTCATTGATGGCTTCTATTAATTTTTGTTTAACAACAACCCGGAAACTCACAATTTTATCTCCGAAAGAGGTACAAAATCATCTTCCTGCAGAGAACGTGAAACTTCTTCCACAAGCCGGCGCTTTTTGCGCAATTCAATCATCTCAGCGAGAAGATCATCATATGTCTGGCCTGCAGCTCTCATCTCCGCAAGTTCTTTCCAGACCTTTTCGGTGACGGGTATTCTCTTTGAAAGATTCATGGTTACTATTGTAAACATTGTAACTATTAGAAATTATGGATGAAGAGAAGGATATGATTGGAGATTGTCCAACTATAGTGGCGAAGTTAGGATGTACCGTTATGCACGTTCCTCATCCAGGAGCCACTTCCAGAGCGGGACACACAGAATGTTCCCCTCTGTCTGTGCCGTGTCTTTTGTAATGAGTATCAGATCCCTGACACTGGAACCAAATTCACTGTCAAACTCTCTGAGTGCGTCAAACTCCCGACATGGGATTGTGTCAGTGTAGGTTACATTTATCGCGCTCAGAGTGTTGTCCGGGTTTTTCAGGACAAAATCCACCTCTCCTTTTTTCTTCCAGTACCAGGGTTTGTACCCCCGGCGTCGCAGTTCGAGGAAGACCAGATTTTCTGCATTTTTTCCTTCGTCTGCGGAAAATGTAAACGAGACCGCGTTTTTAAGTCCATTATCGATGCAGTAGATCTTTTTGTTGTTGCGTGCCTGAGTCTTTAGCGAGTAACTGAAATACCTGACTTCGAAGAGAATTTTAGCCCGTTCTGCATAACGAATATACTCTTTTATGGTATTCATCTCGATTCCCAGTAATTCCTCAAGTTTCCGGTAGGAATACAGAGAAGTGACATTGGTCAGGAGATAGGAGAGAAGATCACTCATTGCCCGCTGGTTGCGGACTTCATGTACCCGGACGATGTCCCGATAGACGATACTGTCATAGTATGTTCTGAGTTGGTCCATTTTCACTTCTTCGTCACGCTGAAGTATGACCTGTGGAAATCCCCCTTCACGGAGGTACTCCCTTAGCACCTGCAGAAGCTCATATTTTTGGCCGGTACGTGCGACAGAGTCTTTACCAATGGGTACTCCCTGAAAGAGGAGATACTCGGAAAAATCGAGTGGATACACAGGGACTGCCAGATATCTCCCACTTATGAGGGTTGATAACTCTGAATTGAGGAGATATGAGGACGAACCTGAGATGACCAGCCTGAACTGTTTGCGATCATAGACTGCCTTGATCCATTGTTCCCATCCGGGAATATTCTGGATTTCATCGAAGATCAGGCAGGCTCCCTCTTCGCTGCAGATCTCTTTTCTATAGGTGTCAAGCACTGTTTCCAGTGGGTTATCCAGTCTGGTGATGGCCGGTTCGTCGCAGTTTACAAAGAGGATTGTTCTGGGGTTTTTGCCCTGTTTATGGATGAGATCATGGATCATCTGGTACAAAAGGGTCGTCTTGCCGGAGCGCCGGACACCACTGAGAACGACAATCTCGCCGGATTCATAATATTTGTTGATCTGTGATACGTAGCGTTCACGTCGTACACCGGTCCCGAAATCGCTGCTGTTCCACCACGGATTGAGAGAGATCAGACGTTCGGTGAGATCTGTCATAGTATTATGTGGGGTTATAACCCGGCATAAAGGTATGTTTTTGCTGGTTATAACTCGGCAATATGTTCTGGTTTTGGTGGGTTATAACCGGGTGAAATCAGGATTTTCATCTGCCTGAGATGGCCGGACCAAGGCATCATGCTGAAAAGTTGTATGGTAAGTATTATACTTTGCATACAACTTTTTGATAACGGCTTTGAGGGGGGGACAGACGGGAACTAAAACAGTGTCACCGGCTTCACAGAATTCCGGATTGGTCCCGGCCTGAAAAGAGTATTATCATCAAAACAGGTGTAAGGCCAACGCCTCATGCACGTATCATGAAAATTCATGAACCTGGTTTCATCAAACAGCACCTGAAACATTCATTTCATATGCGGTTTCCCGGAACTCCTGATTACGGGTAACTTCTTCTTTACCGGCAAATCTGATGCCGTTTCGCAGGATGTCTGCCACCAGGGGA
>CAZBGM010000175.1:0-2379 GCA_964491505.1 uncultured Methanomicrobiaceae archaeon
GGGAAATAGTACCAACGACGGGTTCTCTTATTCGTTTGATTTCCGAACCTCATACCCAAAAAGAATCACTTATCTTTTCCCGGCATCGACATACTACTACAGGAATTCCCATGAACGAACATTTACGTCAGTTGATGCATCTCTTTTTTGGGTTGCTCATTGCGGCTTTTATCTGGGTAGTCCCCCAGGATTTCGCAACGGCTGTTATGGCAACGGTGCTTTTGATCACCGCCGTGCTTTCAGAATTGCTGGTCAAGGGGCATAAAATCCCGCTGATTTCCTGGATTGTGGGAGGGCTTGAGCGTGATGTCATTCTCCCGGCGAAAGGCACGCTCATCTTCTTCCTGGGAACACTCTTCTGTCTCGTCATCTTCCCGAAAGAGATCGTCGTCCCGGCGTTTGTCGTGCTCTCGATCCTCGACAGTGTATCCACCTCAGTTGGCGTTGCTGCCGGCAGGCACAAAATTTACGGCAAAAAAAGTCTTGAAGGAACTCTTGCCGGAATGATGGCAGCGTTTGTTGCATTGCTGGTTTTTCTCCCGGTTCCGGTAGCGCTTGGCACGGCCGTTTTGGCAGGTCTGGTTGAGCTCTTCTCCCCGGTTGATGATAATATCACAATACCGGTCTCAGTGTGCCTGATTCTTTCGGCAGTGGCACTGTTTCAACCATTTTTTTGAGTCTGTGACTACTCAGAAAACTATTTTTTGCTCCGTTCCAACTTGTTACTACCAAAGACCTCCCGGTCCGGGTTTGATGCTGTGATGCTGGTATGAGCGGAAAAAGATGAATTGCTATGTGTTTTTAGTATCTGAATTAATCAGGCATAAGCAAAGAAATACTCTCTGCCGTCTGATCAAAAATTCTTATGAGACAGAAATGAAACGGTCTAACCGTTTGCTTCTGTCGCAAGACAAAATAAAATTAATTTCTCGGGCAGTATCTAGTAGCGCCTGTTGAAATCTCTGCGAGGCTGCATAGGGCGTGCTTCATCGATCCGAAGCGTGCGTCCCTCAAATTCAGTCTCGTTAAGTGCTTCCATTGCTTTCTCAGCTTCTTCTGGACTTGCAAACTCAATGAAACCGAACCCTTTGCGCTCGATTACTTTTACGTCTTTGACTTCTCCGTAGTTGGAAAATAATTCATCTAACTGCTTTTCATTCACCGCGTAGGTGAGATTTCCAACGTAAAGCCTGCTGCCTTCCATTCTAAAATCCTCATAACCATTTGTCTTCTTAGCATATGTAGCTATGGGGAAGAGTAGGTTTTTCTCTCTCTTTTTAAAGGATTTTCCCTAGATAGAAATGACGAATACATTCATCTTAGGATCTTAGGAGCCATTTTCTTTATTGCTCAGGAGTTACAATTGTCAGTTGCTACCTCTTTCATTTAGCGTTCATCCGGAGGTGGGATCACGGCCCCTGCTGCCCACTGCCGTGTATCACTCTGAACCCATTGTTCAGTTCAAGACATTAGAGATCGGACTCCCCCCGATCTCATCACCTGTTACTATTCCTTTTGTAGATCTTTCGTTTCAATGTTTTATGTCTGGCTTCCTTACAGCACACCGCATCTGGCAAGGTCATATTTGATTTCAAATGAGAACGGTAACCGGAACCTCTCGTTCGGTAGCAAAAATAAAAAAAATTGGTTAGGGTTATGCAACGGCCAGAAACACAATTATTGTGATAATAAAGGCCAGAGCCAGAATGAGAACGGCGACCGGTGCCATAAACTGAACCATCGTCCCCGCTGTACTGGCAAGCTGTGAAATGCGCTGCGATCCAAAGACATTGATGCCATCAACATCTCCTGTTGCTCCGCCTACCTCGGCCGGGACAGCATCGTCAAGGGCTTTTTTCACTGCCTCTTCGATACAGCTAATATATTTTTCAAATGGGACTTCCATACCAATCGGATTCTTTCCTGACAGCAGGTTGACGACATGGGTGTCGGAGGTCATCACATCAGCGATGTCAATGCCATCCAGTGCCTGGATTGCTTCGACAATCCGTTCGCGGTCCCCCTGAATCATATTGTTGCCGTCGATGAGCACATAGGCGGTAGTCTGGTCCTCAGTTTTGATGACAAGAGCCTGAACACCCAGATCGCCAAACCCTTCCTCTCGGGTGAAAGGTGTCTGTACCCGGGCAGCACCCGCAGAAAACTCCCTCTGGGGTGCTGCACTGAGGATGTTGACGGCGTCCTGAGCGGCCCGCATGTATTCGACTGCTTTTCTGGACGCTGATCGCACAGCGGGGGCAATGTCGGCCATACTGTTGTGTCCGTCCACAAAGAGGACGTTCTTGAAATGCCGTGAGCCGCCCTCCATGATAGCGAGGCCGACCGGAAATTCGATGTCATCGGTAATTTCCGGTGCCC
>CAZBGM010000176.1:0-2344 GCA_964491505.1 uncultured Methanomicrobiaceae archaeon
ATCATCTTCATCAACGCTGCAATCCTCCACCTCTTTGTATACCTTGTCGGTGGGCGTGGCGGTGTGGAACAGACAATTAAGGCGGTTCTGTATGCATTCACACCTTACGGCCTGATTGGCTGGATTCCGTTTGTCGGCCTGCTTGGAATGCTCTGGTCCATTATCCTGACAATTTTCGGTATCCGGGAACTGCATGATCTCTCGACTGGCAAAGCAGTGATCGCTGTGATTTTGCCTGTCATTCTTCTAGTGATCCTTGGTGTTGCTCTCCTTTCCTACCTGACCATTGACCCAACCAGCATGACAACACTCCCCCTGAACTAATTTTTTTGTTCGCTCAACACTTTTTTACCTTTCCTTCGCCAACTTCTGCAGGAGGATGATACTGTGCACAAACTAGTACTCATACGCCACGGGGAGAGTCTCTGGAACAGGGAAAACCGCTTCACCGGGTGGGTAGATGTCGATCTTTCTGAAAAAGGAATGCTCGAGGCACAATCAGCCGGTGAACTCCTCAGGGAAGAGGGATTTACCTTCGACTGTGCCTACACATCAGTCCTGAAACGGGCAATTCGCACCCTCTGGGTGGTACTTGATGAACTGGATCTTATGTGGGTGCCGGTTACCCGTTCCTGGCGTCTGAACGAACGCCATTATGGGGCACTTGCGGGCCTGAACAAGTCAGAAACGGCTGCACAATATGGTGAAGATCAGGTTTTTATCTGGCGGCGAAGTTACGATGTCCGGCCACCACAGATCGATGTTGGTAACAAAGAAAACCCGGCGTATGAACGACGATATGCGGAACTGACTGAAGAGCAGATTCCCCGTGGCGAGTGCCTGCAGGACACCGTTGCCCGGGCAGTGCCTTTCTGGGACAGCGAGATTGCTCCGGCTATCAAATCCGGCAAAAAAGTTGTCATTGTTGCTCATGGCAACAGCATCCGTGCTCTGGTAAAACATCTGGACAATGTGCCGGACGATGTGATTACGGGCCTTAATATTCCAACCGGGATCCCACTGGTCTATGAACTGGATGATGATCTGGTGCCAATTCGTCATTACTATTTAGGGGATCAAGACGCCGTCGCAGCAGCAGTAAACGCCGTCGCGAGTCAGGGAAAGGCAGAAAAATAAAATATATCCGTTTTCCCTTTTTATCACAGAAAATAAAGAAGGGAGATCTCTTTCAGCGCTTTTTTGAAGGCCGGACAGCCGTATAACTATTCCCTTTGCCTTTAACAAAACCGGCTTTTTTCATGAGCTTTAGGATCTCACGCACCTGTGTCGGGTCAAGTGAAAAGTGGTACGGTTCCTCAGAATCAGTTTCAAAACAGATCTGCTGCAGAGCTTCAGTTATTTCTTCAACAGAGGATGTTCCATGCTCACTAAGATATTCATAGGTCCCATTTCCCAGCATTGAGAGGAACAATAAGGTCTGCTCACAGCGCTCTATCGAACAGAAATCACCCTGGGATGAGCCGATAACATCCGCAATATCAGACGGTTTCAGCCAGAAGGCCACCTGATTTGGAATGACAAGGTGATACTCCTCTTCAACCGTCCACCTCTGAAGGTATTCAATCTGAAAGTCTGCATAGGTACCTGACAGTTCACAGATCTCTTTCGGGTGATCAAACAGAAGATCATACGAGTCTTTTGTGCCGGTAAGGATTATTGCATCCTCACGTATTTCGATCAGGCCGTTGTTTAAAAGAACACTATAGGCTCCTTTCTGAAAACTTTTCTGAAACACTGAAAGTAAATCAGCAACTGCCTCCCGAAACTCTTCTTCATCACCGGATTCATTCCCATCTGATTCCTCAAGCCAGGATTCTATCGTAGCATTCCATAGCTCTTTGGACGATGATGACAGTTCAAAAACTTCATCCTCGGGATCCGGTAGTTCGTTTCCCGGCTCATACTGTGCGAAGATATATTCAATCGCACCCTTTATTTCATTCAGATGTAATAGTAAATCCGAAAGTTCCTGCTGGTCTTCAAACGGACTATCTTCACCATTCAAATCGCTGTCGGCATCGGAAGGGGTTGTTACATCCTCAAGATACGCTAAGAAGGATCCCAGTTTTCCCCGGTATACCTGACTGAGCGTGGGTTGTTCAACTTCTTTCACCCTGATACTCTGACCGGTTTCCTCGACCAGTCTGGTTATCTCGTCAACATCCACGGGGTTGTCAACGATTAGAAGGCTGTCTGCTAACATAATCCATCTCTCTCTACAGGGATTCGACTGGAGAGCGTAATAATTACACGGATGCTGGTGCCTGCTTTCTCAGCAAAATTCCGAGGCGTTGCTACTCAGTATCCGCAAATCGAAATGTTC
>CAZBGM010000177.1:0-2333 GCA_964491505.1 uncultured Methanomicrobiaceae archaeon
CATTTTCAGGTTAAATGGGCTCGTCATTTTCAGGTTAAATGGGCTCGTCATTTTCAGGTTAAATAGTACAACTCTCTCCGTTGTTTTGCGGTACGGATTAAAACCGGCCATATCGTTTATGCGCCTGTTCAATGGTCATAAGATGTGTTATCTCCACCTTATTTTCATCGGCATGAATCAGATATAGTGCCGTAAACGATCTCCCGATATGCAGACGATACACGTTCATTTCATCTGTTTTTAGCTGTTTTTTATCACCGGTTTTCCCGGGAAAAGGATCCGTCTTAAGTATTGACAATTTTTCTTTGATAATTCGCTGCGATTTCTCCGGTAAAGAAAGCAGGAAATCTGCAGCCGACTGTCTGAAGAGAACAACAAATGTCACAGAGTAATCTCCACGAGGTCCTCCTCCTCCTGGATACGCTTAATGTCCTCAATAAGACGCCCCTTTTTTTCACGCTCAATCATATTCTCTATCAGTTCAGAAAATGTCATCCCCGGCTCCCGCATCTGGGAGAGATCAGCCCATACGGTCTCCCTGACAACAATGCGCTTTATGGCATTCATGGTACATATATCATAGATGTACCTGTTCAAATATTTTCCGCACGGCATCCGGACGGTAGCAAATTATCCGTTCTATCCGGCCGGGAAGAGAGATAATCCCAAAAGGTTGCCGGGGTAGATCAGACGGACTAATTTTTTAGAGCTTTACTCTGTGTAGTAAACGGTATAAAACACCAGTCTCACACTGGTTTTGTTGAAAAGGTGCATGAAATAAATAGTTCAGGCACTGTCTGATGAAAATACGAAATGTATTTTCAGGTTCAGCCAAACAGTGCCGCACAGTCTGGTTTTGGACTATAATTGTATTGAAGGGAATTCAGATATATCTGGCATCAAAGAGACCCAGGTCTAAAAAACGTTCAACAGCTAACATGAGATCCAGAATGTTGATATCCTCTTTCTTCATTCCATTCCTGTCAGGGTCAGGAGAGATAATCATTTTGAGAAGTGACTGTTTTGGTTTTTCAGGATCGAATCTGTTATAAGCTCGACCGGAAAAGAATTTAATTACCGTATCCTCCAGACCGATAATCCGGTAATAAATTTCCCATTCAACTGGTGTAAGGTGAGAAATCAGGCGGTCATGATGTAACCCATTTGCGGTCTCCAAGTACATCCGGATATCTCTCTCTTCAATGCAGTTACTATTTCTTTTTTCTGCACACATTGCAGCACCATAGATCAGGTCAATTCCATACCGGACATCGGCGGAGACAGAGGCAATCCCGGCAACAGTATCTATCAGTTCTTTTGACAGAACACCGGGTTTCAATCCTCTTTCAGCATGGTCGGTCAGTATAGCAGTTATCTCGTCTTTGGAGTAGACTGGGAAATAGATCTCCATCGGACTGAGATCATCAAGATCGCCCAGGTCAAGATTCGTTCCGATATGCCGGGGCGTATCAACAACAGTAGCAATGATGCTGATACGGGGGGTGGAAAAGGAATTATTTACACCAGATAAGAGTAACAGTGTGTCACTCAGATTCCCATATATCATCAGGTGGTTGATATCGTTCAGGTAGAGGAGTATGATCTTTCCTTTGGAAGCAATCAGCTCTTTCAGGTAACTGACGGGATCTTCCATTGCTATTTCGTCGAATTGATCCTGTTCTTCTAAGAGTTCATCGATAATTCCGCAGACAATATCATCCGGCATGTTCATTTCAGAACAGTCAATCTGAACGAGGATTGCGTTGTCCGTAGCCTCAAAGACTTCTTTTAAGATACGATATGCTGAGCAGTTTTTACCGGTTGCCGGCATTCCATAGAGAATAATGTTTCCGGGGGTGACGTTCGTGAAGACGGGTTTGATACTCTCACGTAATTCATTCAGCTGTGATTCCCGGAACAGGATCTGTCCGGTTCCGTAGCTTTTCTCGAATACGTCTGTTTCCTGAAATAGTCTGTTTAAAGGAACGCCGAAATAATTATTCATGCCTGTAAGGATTTCCGGAGAGAGCCGTTAAAGTTTATCCTGGCTCGCCGGAAGTAAGCTAAATTCAGTGACATATTTAACATGAAAATGATGAGCCCATTTTCATCAAACAGTGCCTGAAACATTCGTTTCATGCACGTTTTTATGAGTATTCTGTCCCTTCAAAGCTTATGAATTAATACGGGATGCGAAAAATCTTCCTTCTTTTCGTGTTCTGACACGTTTCCGGCTGGTATTAAGAGATGCATATGCATCATGTAAGATCCTGTTTTTTTGGCATTTTGTACCGGAACAGTGCCCGGACCGGTGGTCGTCAGCGCGGATATCC
>CAZBGM010000178.1:0-2324 GCA_964491505.1 uncultured Methanomicrobiaceae archaeon
TCAGTCTCTCTTTTTTCGTGGCATATATTTCTCTTGTTTTAAGGCTTCTTTAAACAATATTGTTTGTTCTTTCACCCATACTTTCTGTGTACCTAATAAACTCATAACCATAATCGGTTATTTCCAATAATTCGAAAGCAGTCGTTCCAACTCTTCCCATGCCATTATCGAAAAGAAGTGACTTAGAAATTAAATCCTGAATATAAAATTGATATTTTGCTTTTTCAAGGCCATAGTGATCTGACAATCTGTGAGGTGAGATAATTTCCTTCTTTTCATCGCCTAATGTGCCACCATCAATTACACCAGGTTTGGGAAAAGTTTCCTCTTCGTCAAAGCCCTCATCCCTGAATCTCCGATATTCATTGAGAATTTGTATTTGTTCTTCGTTGATTTTCAATGCAATATCCAAAAAAGTCTCCTTGAAATCTGACGAATAATGAAAATCTTTGCTGATTTCATTCGTTAGAATTTTTGCAAGTCTTCTTAGTTTTTCCTCACTTCGTGTTTTCTGGATATTATCAATAAACAAGAGAAAAATGTCTTTAAATTCTTCTGTATCAAGATATTCGATATCAAAATCTTCATCTGTAATAGCCAATTCACTTAATACTTCTTTCCAGAGCTCTGTAAAGCGATTGAGTCGTCGCTGATATCTTCTTTCAGGATAATGGATGAGCGTTTCCGATAAAATTGTACCAACAATGGGGATCGATGAAAGGACACAAGTCGATGTTGTTATTCCGATATCGTAGACCTCATCTCTTTTTTTTGGATCCATAATGGTGAATTGATTTCTTTCCTTTTAATTCAGTAAGGTAATACAGACATTCCAGGAGACCTTTTTCTAATTGTTCTGGAATCTCAATTAGATCAAGGAAACAGTTATCGTTTTGATAGTTTACTATTTACTATGGACCCAGAAGGACTCTTTCAGGCTGTCGGCGCTTTAATTATTATTGGTGTTTTTGTCGCACTCATATATCCGGCATTAACCGCCGCAACCGGACAAGAAGTCCCATTCATAGGAATTTCTGTTTTTCTTCTGATTATTGCCGCTTTTATTGCTATTGCTGCTTCTTTGAGGAGGTAAACCATGGGGAATATTCAAGAAATTAATGATATTCTGAAGGAAAATGTCCACCTTGTTGTTTATATGGGTCTGCTACTTGCAGCACTGGGTGTTTATGGCCAATATCGAGCTGATATGAACCTTGAAATGCGTGTATATCTTTTTGCAATTCTCAATTTCATTCTAACATTCTTCGTGGGATATATCCTATTTCGAAAAATTCAGAAGCTACAGGATTCAGTTAATATCTCCAATAAGGAACAATGTGAGTGATGAGCCGAATTGCGTGCCCTGATGGGATTAGTAAGTACAGACCTCCCCCAAAGATAATCCTGCTATCGATTCTCCGGTTCGTTGCCGGCCGTCTGGCCCGGTGGCATCCCGGATACTGGGTTTTCTTTTTAGTTATCATTCCGCTGATTCTCTGTTTCATTGCCACGCTGCCAGTCGGGATAAAAGAAGAATCCTGCATATTCAGCGTTGCGACACTCTGGTCTCCGTCCTTTCTGCTACATGCATATACACATTCAGGGCTTGACCATTTTTGTGGGAATCTTGGAGGCTATCTTATTGCCATGATTGTTATCTTTCTCTGTTGCCGGGATGCACGGTTCCTGTTCTGGTCAGCCCCTGTTTTTCTTGTTGTTCTGCCCATTATCACTTCAGCGGCTACATTGTTAACCTTCCAGAGTATTATGCCGGATTTTCGTTCACAGGGATTTTCAGCTATTGTATCGGCATATCTGGCACTTGCCTTCTGGTGTCTCATTCAGATTCCCGGACAATTGCTGCAAGAAGACCGCGAATCGGCTGAAAATCCCAAAAAGAGATTCGTTCTGAATGGCTGGGATGTCCTGATAGCTATCGTGATCATTCTGGTAATGTGTATAGGATTTCAGTATGGACTATTTTTCACACCGGATGGAAAGTTTGTGAATGGGTTCGCTCATTTCATTGGGTTTCTCACCGGGATTTTTACGGTGGTCCTGCTGAATTGGAAATGGAATATTTGTGATAGGACCCTTGACCTCTGGTTTTTTACAGGCGCTATAGGACTTGGATTGGGATATTTGATCTTATATCTTCCGAGAATCCTGGCAAGAATTGCTGAATTAACGCAGATATGACAAAATCATACTTAAATTTTTAGAAAAGGGGATGAAATTGGTGATTTTACATCAAAGAGGAATGGGCTAGGATTCTCACCCCAGCACAGCCTTCCCGTCCGCCCAGGTCTCAAGTGCCGTCACGA
>CAZBGM010000179.1:0-2319 GCA_964491505.1 uncultured Methanomicrobiaceae archaeon
CTGCAACACACCGCATCTCTCTCTCAAAAATGACCTTCACGCACCAGATGGCCCGCCTTCTTCTGCTCGAACAGATCTATCGGGCAGCAAAGATCAACAGCGGCGAACAGTATCATCGCTAAGGGTCAGGGTCAGGGTCCAAAAGACCGATATATTCTTTGTCTCAGATGAACCTCTGTAATCTGTGGAAGATTATGAGACAAATTCATGTTATTACCGGAATTCTCCTGATTGTTCTGGCAGGACTGCTGTGTGCTGCCGGATGTAATGGTCTTGATTCAGCACCGTACACGACGACGACGCCTACTCAGGCGATGCCATCGCCGGTTGGCCCGGTCACAGAAAGCGCAACCCTTCAGGTCAGTCCTGAGGCACTTGGGGCCTATCTGCCTTCACTTGAACCCGAGTGGTCGGTAGTCGGAGAAGTCGCCTACACCACCATTGATGAAGATCCTGTTTCTCTCACCGCTGCCAGCCAGACCTATCGAAAAACTGGTGGCTCAGCAACGGCACTGGTACGAGTGGAGCAGAATATCGGTTCCAAAGGTGGTCTGGCAAGTGAGTGGCAGGCGATGGAAGCAAACGGACCGGTGGATCAGGATAAATTCAAGCGCTGGCAGGGCGGTGCGGCAGGATTTCCCGCATGGGTGGAGCAGGATATCGCCGGTGTGAAAAATACAGAAATCATTCAGACCGGTGACACGACCTTCGTCAAGGTCAGAGTTCAGGGCGGTACTCTGCAGGATTTCGCTGATATTACAAAAAGGATTGATCTGGCCGGGCTCTCTCTTCTGTGAGAGCGAAACGGCACAAAAATTTTACTTTTATTTAATGCCCAGGACCGTCGCTGCGCTGTCCTGAGGCATCGCGGGCATATCGCCCGAATTCACTCTTTTCGCTCAGCAACCGGTGCCCCGCAATGACTGGTCCTTCACGGCAGACACAGATTCCGTCCGGGTCCATCGAACAGGAACCGCAGATCCCAACACCGCATTTCATATATCTGACAAGACTGAGCTGCGACTTTTCTGCACAACCGGCGGTGAAGAGATCCCTGAGTACGTTTTTCATCATCATCTCCGGCCCGCAGACACAGATCGTATCGTAGGCGGTTGGATCAAGGTCTGCAAGCACGCCGGTTACAAATCCATGGTAACCCGCTGTGCCGTCATCCGTTGCGATGAGAAGGTCGGTGCACGCATCAAGACGGTTCCGGAAGGGAAGTTCCGCCTCTGTCCGGGCACCAAGAATGAAGGTATCCACCATCCCTCTTTCAGCGAGTGGCAACAGCGGCGCCGCACCGACACCGCCCGCGATTGCAAGCACCCGGCCTTTGGGAGAAAACCCGTTCCCAAGCGGGCCACGGATGCCAATTTTATCGCCGGGAGCAAGTGAGCAGAGAGCATTCGTCGCCTCGCCGACCTGCTGCACACTAATGGAGTTCTCTGACGAGAATCCCATCGGCACCTCGTCAACACCCGGCACCCAGACCATGCAGAACTGGCCCGGCCTGATATCAAACGACGGTGAGAACGTGATCGTCTTTACACTCGGCGTTTCGTCATACATTTCAAGAATCTCTACGGCAACAGATGCTATCTCATGCATGGGCGCACCCCACGATATCGGCCGGAGATTCTCCATCTTCGCCGTAGAGAGCGTCTGCTATCTGCCTGAAAACCTCAGATCCGTTGACAACCGCGGTGCCGATCTCGACTGCGGCAGCACCTGCCATCATCATCTCGATAACCTCATCTGCGTTTGATACGCCCCCACAACCAATGATCGGCACCGAAACCGCATCATACAACTCCCAGACACAGCGGAGAGCGACCGGGAAGATCGCCGGGCCGGAAAGCCCTCCGGTCCCGTACCCCAAAACGGGGCGTTTCAGTTCTGTGTTGATGCGCATCGCTTTTACGGTATTTACCGCGACAATGGCGTCAGCACCTCCGTCTTCTGCGGCTTTCCCAATCGTGGTGATATCAGTGACATTTGGCGTCAGTTTCACCCAGACCGGCAGATCAGCTGTCTGTTTCACCGCACGGGTGCAGGCTTCGACCATAGCGGGGTCAGTGCCAATCTGGGTGCCATATCCCTTCGCATGCGGGCAGGAGACATTCAGCTCGAAGGCTGCTGCACTGTCCGTAAACCATGAGGCAACGGTCGCAAACTCTTCCGGATTGCCACCAAAGATACTGACAATCACCGGTTTACCGGATAGTGGTGCCATCTCGTTCTGAAATGCCTGTGACGGATTCGGCAGACCCATGGCATTGAGCACATAATGGTCATACACCTGCACACAAGGCCCTTTGT
>CAZBGM010000180.1:0-2311 GCA_964491505.1 uncultured Methanomicrobiaceae archaeon
TCTTATCCTCAATGCCGGGACCGGGGAGATCGTTGATGTGAATCCCTATTTAATCGACCTGCTTGGTTTCTCCCATGAACAGTTCCTTGGAAAAAAACTCTGGGAATTGGGGGTTTTCAGTGATATTGTTGCGAGCAAAGATAACTTCGATGAACTGCAACGGAAAGGTTTCATCCGGTACGAAGATTTGCCGTTTGAAACCGCTGATGGAAAACAGAAAGCCGTGGAGTTTGTCAGTAACATCTACACTGTTGAGAATAAGAAAGTCGTCCAGTGCAATATTCGTGATGTTACCGATCGTAAGCAGGCGGAAGAGGCACTGCGGGAGAGTGAAGTCCGGTTCAGGACCATGAGTGACTGGACACAGGACTGGGAATACTGGCTTACCCATAACCGGGAAGTTGTCTACTGCTCACCGTCAATTGAATCCATCACCGGTTATTCTGCGGATGAATTTATTGCAGACAAGGACCTTATCGACAGAATGATCCACCCTGATGATCGTGCCCTGTGGGAGGAACACATCCCGCTCCATACGGAAAGAGGGGATCAGCAGAATGATAACCCCACAGAGATTGAATTCCGCATTATTACAAAAGACGGGAAAACAAGCTGGATAAGTCATATCTGCCGGGCAATTTATGCAGATGACGGCACCTGGGCCGGAAGACGAATCTCCAATCGTGACATAACCCAGCGGAAACAGGCAGAAGATACGCTCAGGACCATCAACAAAAAACTCAATCTCCTCTCCAGCATTACCCGGCATGATATTATCAATCAGGTAAACGCGGCAGAGATGTTTGTCGAGCTGATGGAGATGGAGGGTGACATTCCACCTGACTCAAAAGCTGCTGAGGATATGAATAAAGTTGCCGATGCCCTGAAGACGATTGAACGGCAGATTGTCTTTACACGGGATTACCAGGATCTAGGCGTTCATTCTCCGGACTGGCAGAAGGTGGGACGACTTATTGACAACACCACTCCTACTGGAATTCAGGGACTAACCGTACTCAATGAGGTTGGGGGCCTCGAAATCTATGCTGACCCCCTCTTTGAGAAGGTTATCTTCAATCTCTTTGACAACGCTGTCCGCTATGGCGAAACCATTACCACGATCAGGTTTAGAAGCGAAGAAACGCCCGAGGGTTTCAGATTTATCTGTGAAGATGATGGCGTCGGTGTGCCGGCAGATGTCAAAGAGAAGATATTCAATCGCCAGCATTACCAGCATACTGGCCTGGGGCTCTTTCTTTCACGGGAGATAGTCTCAATTACCGGGATGACAATTGCTGAGACCGGTGTGCCGGGAGAGGGTGCACGCTTTGAGATTTTCGTGCCGGATGGAATGTGGAGATTGAAGTAATCTCTGCATTTACTGATCGTATTTGTGATACACCGCTGTTCTGAATGGTTAAAGAATCAACAGACGGTAAAGCCAAAAACAAAAATTTATCCTTCTTTCTGCCGCATTTACAGTAATGAACAAAAAGGCCGCAATACACGGAATAATTCTCATGGGAATGGTCATTCTCCTGATCGGTAGTGCCGGGTGCACCGCTGCCCAAAATGATGGGGACGGAGAAGGAATCGGTAATGAATCCTATACAACTGTCACCGTCGCTGAGATTGAAGAGAGTCTCAAAGATAAAGGACCAATTACTGTCGGTCTGGATATTGACGGTACGGCGTACTTTACTGAATCAATCTATTACTACGGACTGAATAATATCGACGGACCGAATGGAACCAACCTCTTTGGAGATCAACCACTGAGTAACTCTGAGTTTATTGGTCTGGTCAATAATGAATTTGCAGGGCAATATATCCCAAAAGTTGCAGCAAAAGATATCGTTGAGATGCATCAGATGCGTGGCGACACCGTGATATTCATCACAAAGAAGTGCAGTTCTCCTGAAGAACGGATCTCCGATTACATCGCCGTTGAATTCGGCATTGAGGACCCGGTACTTATCTTCACGAATGAAATGTCAAAGACTCCCTATATCAACGAAGAAAACGTCTCAGTCTATTACGGAGATTCAGATGGTGATATTACCGACAGTCTGGCAGCAGACGACTGCATCCCGTACCGGTTTTTGAGAAATCCGATAGCAGAATATTACTATAACACCAGCTACAATCCGGGAATGTATGACGAGAGTATCGTAGTAGATTCATATTACAGATAGATTTCTCTCCTCTTTTTTTGGTTGTTTTTTGGGTTGTCCCGGTGCCATCTGCCACATCCACATCACCGGTTGGTACCGAAACGATTCCTGCACCGGAGGAAAATAATCTCTCGACA
>CAZBGM010000181.1:0-2309 GCA_964491505.1 uncultured Methanomicrobiaceae archaeon
TCTACCGGGAGATTGCCCGCTATGTCGGATGCCCGCTCGACCGAACCATCAACTCATCAAATATTATCGATATCTTTGTGCTGCGAAAAGCCTACGGACGCTATATCCTTCCGTCCAGGGGCAATGCTGACGCACTGGAGTTCGAAGGGGCAACGGTCTTTGAACCGTCCCTTGGCGTAAAAGAAAACGTAGTCGTGCTGGATCTCAAGTCACTCTATCCGATGTGCATGATGACCATCAACGCCTCCCCGGAGACCAAGGATCCCAACGGTGAACTACACGCACCGAACGGGATACGCTTTGCCAAAAGTCCGGATGGACTGACACGGACGATTATCTCAGATCTTCTGACCGAACGCGATGAGAAAAAACGGCTGAGAAATGAGTGCGAGTATGGATCGCCGGAATACCGTCTGTATGATATCCAGCAGAATGTCATGAAAGTCATCATGAACACCTATTATGGTGTATCAGGATACGCACGGTTCAGGCTCTATGACCGGGATATCGGCTCTGCGGTCACTTCAGTCGGACGGGCAATTATCGGGCACACCCGGCGCATCATTGAAGAGGCAGGTTATGAGGTCATCTACGGAGATACCGATTCCTGTATGATCAAACTGCCGGTCATGGACCGTGAGAAAACGATTCAGACCGCACGGGAGATCGAGGCGACACTCAACACGAGTTATAGCGCCTTTGCGAGTGATGTGCTGGGTGCAGATAATCATTACTTCTCCATCAAATTTGAGAAAATTTACGAACGTTTCTTCCAGGCCGGAAAGAAGAAGCGATACGCCGGACACCTCGTCTGGAAAGAGGGAAAAGACGTTGACCAGATCGACATTGTTGGCTTTGAGATGCGCCGGAGTGACTCCACCCACATAACAAAGGAAGTGCAGCAGCGGGTCATTGCCATTATCCTTGAAGGCGGGAGTAGAGATGAACTCAAAAGCTATCTGGGAGAGATCATCAGGAACTTCAGGCGTGGAGAATATGCACTGGATGATATCGGTATTCCCGGAGGAATCGGGAAAGCGCTTGATTCCTATGCAACCGTAGATGCTCATATCAGAGGAGCGATCTACTCCAACAAAAACCTTGGAACTGATTTCAAGCGGGGTAGCAAGCCTAAACGGCTCTACATCGGAAATGTCACCGCGAAATATCCAAAAACCGACGTCATCTGTTTTGAGTATGCCGATCAGATTCCACCGGAGTTTCAGGTCGACTGGGAGAAGATGCTGGATACTATCCTAAAACAACCTATCTCCCGGATTATCGAAGCGATTGGGATGACCTGGTCAGATGTGGATCCCACACGCACGACGCTTTCTGACTTTTTCTGACCGAAATTCCTCTTTTTTAAGCCCATCCAGCCCACAATACGAACTCTTATATCTGTTTCAGTGAGATGTCCTCATATGCTCCACCACAGGGTTTCAGATGAAGAAGCTGCTGAGATTATGCAACTTATCTCGCCGACCTATGGTTCGCGTGAACTGGCAGACGAAATTCCAAAATACCGGCTCCATAATCATGAAGTCCCGGCGCAGACCACAGGAACGGTCAACCGTAACTGCTAACAAAAGGAGACCAAAATGGCAGAAACTACTATTCTTCTCGCATTTTTCGGCGCATTCTTTGCGGTGACAAACCCGTTCGGTAACATTGCATTATTTATCGCCTACACACGTGAACTCAGGACAGGGGTGCAGCGGGCATCTGCCGTTCTTCTGACAATCTTCCTCATCGCCTTCTTAACAGTCTTCTACTTTATTGGAGATGACATTCTGAAGTTCTTCGGCATCACCATCCCGGCGTTCCAGATCGCCGGTGGGATTATCATTTTTGGGATCGGCCTGTCAATGGTCTCCGGATTTCATTCAGACACCCTAAAAAAAGAGTTTAAGGTTGCTAAAACAGACGGGACAGAGACTCTTGAAAAAGATTTTATCGAGGCGGAGTCATTTATTCCAAAGATTCTGGTTCCTTTGGGTATTCCGATTTACGCCGGTCCGGGTGCCCTGAGTGTTGTCATCGTCTATGGCAACAAGGCGATTCTGGCCGGAGATTCGGTATTTCTTGGAGGAATTTTTGTTATATTCGCAGGATGCCTGATCATCTGTGGAGTGAATCTCCTCGCGTCTCCGATAAAACGAGTCATCGGGGAACAGGGGCTCGAAATTCTGGTCCGGATCATGGGACTGTTTCTGGCCGCCATTGCAGTTGTCATCTTCCTGGAGGGACTGACTGCTGTAAGCACGGTCTTTCATATGGCATGAGAACAACCCATTTTTTTGTAACTC
>CAZBGM010000182.1:0-2266 GCA_964491505.1 uncultured Methanomicrobiaceae archaeon
CGTTCGCCCTCCGTGCTTCAAGAAGTGCTTTTCCCACTTGCTTTCCCCGTTTCGAGAAGGTCATCCGGTCCGGATGGCGCAGGCATAACCCGGCGGTGCAGAGCTGAGACTCAACGATGTCCATCTGGGCATCAGTAACCCGCAGGCCCTGTTCCCGGATCATCTTGGCCACCCGGTTCTTGCTCACACCGGCCTGGAAAAATGATGCCGCCCAAGTCCCGTAGCCGCAGAGGAATGCATAGGACGCTCCCCGGCTCAGGTCGAAGTGACCCATGATCAGGAAGGCAAGTTCTTCGGAGGTGAATGTTTCAAGAGCGTCCAGTTCCTGAAGGAAAGGGTCGCCATACCAGAGTGCAATGAAGCGTTCGAAGAGTGACGGGTCCTCCTCCAGTCCGGTGAGGATCTTTGGCAGGGAAGCGTGGAACTGCTCTGCCATGATGTCCTGTGCTGCTGAATCCGATTCAGTCTCAATACGCACCGTGCCGTCACGGGCGTAGCATTTCAGGCGGGGTGTGCCCTCATCCGGACCTTTGATGCGATAGGTGCCGTCAGCCGCAAGTTTTGGGCCGATGGCTGCCATGATGACATCCATGAACTGCAGGTCTGAGACGACGGTAGTCCATTCATTCCGGCAGATATCCTCCGGCCGGCAGGTGACAAGCAGGCTGGCGATATGGACAGCATTGAGAAGTCCCATTGAGATAATCGTGGCGGCAGTGGTGTAGAGGAACGGTGGTTCGTCCGAGTACACAACAGACTGATCAGCGCCGACCTGTATTGTAAGATGGGGTGCCCGTATCCAGGTGGCACGGGCAGTCTTTTCACAATCCCATTTCATCGCAGCAGCGGTCTCAAGTATTGCATGACCGAAGGCCGGTGACGATATCCGGAACTGAATCTGGTCGTGTTCAAACTCCACGCCCGATACCTGATCTGCCACTGGAGTGATTGGAGACACGAGCTGCCGCCGTTCACCGTTCGGGACGGCGACCGGCTCGTAATAGCGTGGTTTACCATACCATGAGGGGGTTGAATTGCCGATTGGAGCGCAATCCGGCAGTATCTCCACTCCCTCAGCATCATTTCCTGTTGAAGAGATCCGGTGTTCCTGCCATGGATTGAGGGCCAGTATGCCGGATGAAATGAGGATCTGAAGGTCTTCCGGCTTTGGATGGTAGCTATGGCGTCCGCCGGCACTTGTAGTAGCTGTAAGTTCAGCAGAGATGTACTTCCTGAATTTACCATCCTTAAAGGAGATAACAGCAGGGAGGTGAGGGATATATTCAGAGAGAGTACGGGGGTGAATGACACACCTGCCGGCAAGGTCCGTGTGGGTGATACCCGGCCATGACTTCACCATGTATTCGATACGGCGGGCGGTGGCTGGGTTCATGGCTGTTCACCTTCAAGTGTGGTCTGGTCGGGTGCCGGTCCGGTTCCTTCTTCGAATGCCTGGTAGGCCGGAAGAAGAGCAGTCTGCTGTGACCGGATGATGATCCGGGCGTGGTCGTTCTGGAAGGAGCGAAGTTGTTCTTCGATGTCGTATTCAAGTTCTTCCAGCTGGAGCTCGAGTGATTCGAGTTCAGCACTGAGTAAAGAATAGTCTTGGTCTTCTTCGATACGCTGGTCAAGGGCGACACGCCGCTTGGTGGCATTGGAGAGAGCGGGATCTTTGGTCTCGGTCCATTCGGATTCGATGGCGACCTGGGCTTTGCGCCGGTCCTCGGTGAGCCGCTTTTTGAGAGCACGGACCTGGGTTTTGAGCTGGAGTTCTTTGTCCTGCAATGAGCGGATGGTCTGACTGCGTTCATCAAGGTAGTCAGACATAGGAAGGCTCCCGCCGGGTGGCAAATGCTATCAGGTCAGGTGTTGAAATTAGAGTGGCAGTCTCTTCAGGTTTAGTGGTCTGAGTAAGGGGGCTGCCGTTTATTTTGTGCTGCATGGGACACCTCCTAAAGGTCCGGTATTGAGTTTGGTTATTCCCTGAGCGATCCATTTTAGCCAAACGTTTTTGACGATTTGGTCTTCGAGATGTTCGAGTACTTCCTGGTGAATTTCGTGTTTGTCCACGTTTCTTCCACTCCTGCGGAGGCGTGGGTTTCCCGGTTTCACCGGGGAATCATGTTCCTGCCGCAATTAAGTGTTGCCGGGAAGAGGGTATAAAAAATAGCCGGAGGCAAGGTGAATGTATTGTTCTTTTTAAAATCGGAAGTCTAGTGGACTGTGAAAGTGTTTTTTTGTAGGGGGTTAAAATGGGATGAGCGAT
>CAZBGM010000183.1:0-2201 GCA_964491505.1 uncultured Methanomicrobiaceae archaeon
TTTGATGAAAAAATGGTTTATCCTTCTGATGGTGCTGGGATTCGCCGCGGTTTTATTGCCGGCGGGTGTGGCAGCAGACTCTCTTGGTGGTGACGAGGCGTGGTATACGATTCACACGAACGTCCAGGCACAGATCTCCTTTGACGGTACATCCAAAGGCACGACCTCCGGAGGACAGCTCACAGTTCCCGTCTACACGACGGCAACACCGTATTCAACGGTAACGGCCTCGGCAAGCGGGTATCAGACCGCCTCTCAGAGTCTTCCCGGCGTTACGACCGGAGAGACCCGTGATGTCTATCTTACCCTGCAAGTGAATCCAACACCGGTGCCGACACCATCCACCGGATGGGCTTCAATCTCGTCCTATCCAACGAAAGCTGAGATTTGGGTCGACGGCTCCTACAAAGGTCTCACAAACATGAACGTGGGACTTTCTCCCGGCACTCACAACCTTGAGCTGAGAAAAGACAGATATAACAACTACTTCCAGGGATTCACTGTGAATACCGGCCAAACAACGCAGATCAGCGTCACCCTGACACCAACGGCCCCATCGACCGGCACCGTATTAGTCTCCTCAAATCCTGCGGGCGGGAAGGTCTATATTGGCGGTTCCTACAAGGGTGTAACACCATCCACCGGATGGCTCACAGTCGCGAATGTAGCTGCTGGCAGCCAAAATGTGCAGGTCAGCCGGAGTGGCTACCAGACCTTTGTGCAGACGATAACACTCAGCGGCGGGCAGTCTTTTGAGGTCAACGCTCAGTTGACACCGAATGCACCGACCAGCGGATCGCTACAGATCACGTCGTCGCCAAGTGGGGCGCAGATCTACCTCAACAACCAGAACTCAAACGCCATTACCCCGTACACGGCCACTGGCCTCCAGCCTGGATACTACACGGTAACCCTACGCCTCCCCGGCTATCAGGAATGGTCGCAGTCCTTTGAGGTGCTCTCCGGCCAGTCAACCCCGGTCACCGCAACCCTCACATCAACAGCTCAGCCAACCCAGTCACCATTGGGCCTTCCGGCACTGATTGGTGCGCTTGGCATCGGCCTTGCATTCATTGCTCTGCGGGTGCGCAAAGACTAACTTCCCAACTTTCTAACTTTTTTTCTTTCACGGCCTTTCTGCAATCCTTAACACCTCTGCACGCCCACATTACCGTTGATCACAATGCAGGTGGCAGTAATCTCTCCAGGCATCTATACGTACGGAGCCATGCTTATCGGCGGCGTGGCCCGTGATGCAGGCCATAGCGTCAAACTCCGGAAAACTCTGAAGGCCCGCCCCAAAGAGACTGTTCTCTTAAGCCTCTTCTCGACCCATCAGCTGTTGGACCCGGAAATCCAGACATTTGTGCAGGAACGCCGTCAGACCGGCAATGCCGTCTATGTGGGCGGCCCGGTCTCTGCGGTGCCCGACATTGTGTTGGGTGAGCTTGATGTGGACGCGGTCTGTATCGGTGAAGGAGAGACAATTCTGCCCCTGCTACTGAAAAAAGGACCATGCAACGCTGTGCCGGGTATCGCCTACCGGAACACAGATGGGACAATAACCCGAACGGCACCGGCACCACTCCCTTCGGTTCATCATCCGCCGCCGGTTATTCCCACGGAAATAGCAACCCAGGATGTGCGAGGCGCCAACGCCTATATTGAGACCCATCGTGGATGCGCAGGCGCCTGCACCTTCTGTCAGGTCCCCCGGTTCTTCGGACGTGATGTCCGGAGCCGGGAGATTCCTGAGATTCTTAAGGAAGTTCGGGAATTTAAGAAACACGGGGCAAAACGTCTCTCCATCTCCGGCGGAACGGGTTCCTACTTCCAGTACCATGACGGGCACTTTAACGAGGATGCATTTGCCGAACTGCTGAAAGGCATGGCAAAGATCATGGGCCCAAAAAATATCTCCTCACCGGATATCAGAGTTGACGCCATCAGTGATACCATTCTCGACGCTATCCACGACTATACTATTGGGTGGGTTTTCTTCGGGCTTGAGAGCGGGAGTGATGATATGCTCCGGACCATGGGTAAGGGCGCCACCGTCGCCGACGCTGACCGGGCCATTGAAACATGCCGTGACCATGGACTCAACGTAGCCGGGAGTTTCATTGTCGGCTATCCTAACGAGACTGAGGCAGACTACGAGGCAACCAAAGAACGGATTGCCAGCTGGGGTCTGGATGATG
>CAZBGM010000184.1:0-2149 GCA_964491505.1 uncultured Methanomicrobiaceae archaeon
GCTCTATTATGTTGTCCATCTCCCGTATTAAATATGTTGAAGCCGGGCCGGAGAAATCCCAAAACGCCGTTTCTTTCTTCTGCCCTGCCAGCCTATAACCCAAGTATCCATGCATCCTGGCACACCATCGTCAAAAAACCCGACATTGCGTCTTCTTCCGGCAACCGAAGCGACGCTGCTCTGGGAACTCGGCGCCGGTTGCTGCCCGGATGCGCTGTGCAGGGTCGTCATTCCCGCATCATGGCCCCCGGCCGACTACGACTTAAACGTCATACGGAAATTTCTTGGCATGACACAGGAGCCCGGCCAGTTCTATTTCTTCTACTGGATTGCCGTCGGCGGTCCCGACGATAACACCCTTGTCGGCAGCGGCGGGTTCATCCTCTTGCCGTCCGGTGATTATGAACTGGGCTACGCCGTTGCTGAAGCGTGCCGGAACAAAGGCTACGCGGCAGAAGGCGTGCGTGCCATCGTCGCATGGCTCAGAGACTCCGGCTATCAGGGACGCATCATCGCCACCACGCAGGCAACCAACGATGCCTCGGTGCAGGTGCTCGAAAATAACGGGTTTACACGAACGGAACCTCAGGCCGACACCGACCTCATAGGCTTCGAGTGCCGGTAAAAAGGTGAAAAAAGAGAACCCGGATGGGAACCGGTCGGGTGTGCCGGTGGTCCTGAACTCTTACGTTTCTGTCACAAACCACTGGTACAAAAACACTGCGAGCAATGCACCAATAATCGGACCCACCACATAAATCCAGAAGACGCCGAGCACATTCGGCCCGCCGAGCAACAGGTCGCCGATCATCGGACCAAACGAACGTGCCGGATTCAGCGACGCACCCGAGACGGCTCCCAGTGTCGTGATGACACCTGCCACCGTAAGACCAATGGCAAGACCCGCAAATCCCGGTGGCGCCTGTTTGTCCACCGCCACGCCCATGATAACCGCCATCAGAATAAACGTGCCGACTATTTCTGCGACCAGAGCGCCCCACACACCAGCGGAAAAGCCCGGCGCCGTTGCACCCAGGCCACCAATGAGCCAGGCATCCGGCCCGACCATGGCACCAAAGAGCAGACTGGCAAAGACAGCACCCAGAAGCTGAGCGACGACATAATAACCCGTATCCTTTGCCGGGAACTTCTTAATCGCCCACAGAGCGATTGTGACTGCTGGGTTGATATGCGCTCCTGAAACCCGCCCAGATATCCGATACCGGCCGTCGTCTGCAACCCCTGCCCCTCAATCCAGACGTTCACAATCATCAGCGTGATGACCGCCGCTCCGGCACCGAAGAAGACCAGGAGAGCCGTTCCGATAAACTCCGCAACCGAACGCTTCAGCAGCGGGTCCATCGCCTAACTTCCTCCTTTCATCGCCTCAGCACATTCCGGGCAGAGAATCCGTGGCATCGGTTTGCTCACTTTCTTGGACGGGAACGGATAGCCTCCTTCCCAGATCGCAACCTCCTCCCGGATGGCATGGTGCATGCACAGACCCATTCCGCAGACGATACAGACCGCAACGGCATCGGTATCGACACCCTGCTTAGCACAAATGTAACATTTCATAGTATTCTCCTCCTTTTTCCTCTGCGGTTCTACACCGCGTTCCGGTATTCACAGTACTGGTGCCTGAAGTCCACGCAGGATGCCGAGGCACAGGATTTGCAGGCCCGGACCGGAGCAGCCGCGAGCACCTGATGCGTGCTCTCGAATTTATCGATGTTCTGGCGCAGTGAATTCTCCATCACATCAGTGACGGCCTTACTCTGGCCGTTTCCCACTGTCATTGCATTCACGGCGTCCACGTAGGGTTTGCCGTCTTTAACGTGGAACTCAGTACCACGCTTTTCGAGTAAAATTGAGACGTCGGCACGCTGGGCACCCATCGCCTCATGTACCATCTTCTCGTAAATCGTTCGAATTTCTCACACCTTCTTTTCGGTAATGTGTGAATGATTTTATAAGATAATAAATGTTATCCAGCCACTATGGGCTGCGTGTAAAACAGATTAAATGAACTTAAAAATGGAATTGTTGGATTATTTGCCTGAAGGTGCGCCACCGAGAGTGACAACCATCTGGTCCCAGGCATTCATGGCAAGATTAATCGGTGAACTCTCACCGGTTACCATGACCA
>CAZBGM010000185.1:0-2148 GCA_964491505.1 uncultured Methanomicrobiaceae archaeon
TCATCGGGCTTCCGGGTCACCCTGCTTCTGCCTACGTAGTCCTTATCGCTCTCGTCGCTGATCTTCTGCACCGGGCAACCGGCGAAAGAGCAGAACAGCGTACCAGAACGGTGGTGCTCGCCGAAAATGTGCCATCCGCACGCGGACGTGAGGATTATATTCGCATGGCTCTTGAACCGGACGGAGCCCGCCCCCTCTTCGGGAAATCAGGGCTTTTAAATACGCTGATCCGATCGCAGGGACTTCTGAGAGTTCCGGCAGAACGTGAAGGATATGAAACAGGAGATGACGTTGAGGTGATTGTATGGTAGGAACCCGATACTTCCATCTGGTAACTCTTGAAACAGCAAAGGAGACCGTGCGCAACATGGCACCCTCCGGCCGAAGCATCCGTGTACCGATTGCAGAAGCTGCCGGGAGAATAACGGCAAAACCGATCTTTGCGGCATTTTCGGTCCCCGAACGCCACCTCTCGGCAATGGACGGCGTTGCCGTGCATAGTCAGGAGACACATGGCGCATCGGAACAAAAACCCGTCACACTGTATGACGCAGTGCGGGTAAATACCGGCAATCTGGTACCGGAAGGCTTTGATGCCGTTATCATGATCGAAGATGTGGTCATTGTCGAAACCGGTTATATCATCAGAAGCGCAGCAGCTCCCTGGCAGCACATCCGGCCCGTTGGCGAGGATATCGGCGAATCGGAGATGATTCTTCCGACAGGACACCGCATCCGGCCCTTTGAGATCGGTGCTCTCGTCGCCTATGGCATTGCCGAGGTGGACGTTCTTGATCTAAGAGTAGGTCTGCTGCCAACCGGAAGCGAACTCGTACCGGCAGGCGTCCGCCCGGCACCGGGGCAGGTGCCCGAGAGCAATATGTACATGGCTGCCGCCTATCTGCAATCGCTCGGCGCCACGCCAAAAAATTATCCCATTGTGCCGGATGAACCAGAACAGATCCGTGCCGCCATCGAGCAGGGCATCCGGGAGAACGATGTGTTGGTTATCTCAGCCGGTTCGTCAAAAGGCACCCACGATTATACAGCAACCCTCATCGAAGAACTGGGCACGGTGCACATTCACGGAGTTGGCATCAAACCCGCAAAACCAGTAATCATCGGCGAAATTGACGACACACCGGTGATAGGGATGCCGGGCTATCCGCTTGCCGCGTATACGATACTTCGTGAACTGGTAACCGACCTCTGTGACGCCTGCGGCCTTCAGCCCCCGCGTCCAGAGACAATCGAAACTGAAATTACGACAACCCTTGACTCCAGTATCGGCACTGACGAGTTCGTGCTCCTCTCGGCAGGGAAGGTCGGTGAAAAGTGGGTCGCGGTCCCGCAGTCACGTGGCGCCGGTGTGCAGATGAGTCTTGTGCGGGCAAATGCCTATCTCCGGATTCCTTCCGGAAAAGAAGGAATAATGGCCGGAGAGACCTTCGAAGGAAAGCTTCTGGTTCCGCACCACGAGGCAGAACAGGCACTTCTTATCACCGGCAGTCACGACCCGGCAGTGGATCATCTTGGCAACCTGCTCGGCCCGCAGGGTGTTTCAGTGTATCCGACCCACACCGGCAGCATGGGCGGCATTCTGGCACTAAAGAAAGGTGTCTGCCATGCAGCACCGATGCACCTTCTGGATGAAAGTGGTGACTACAATAGATCCTATCTCCAGCGCTATCTGAAAGAAAAAGAGATTGTCCTTTGCTGTGTTGCCGAACGTGAACAGGGCGTCATTTCACGGGACAGACTTAGCTTTGACGATATTTTCAGTCACTCGTTTGTCAACCGCCAGAAAGGGTCAGGCACTCGGATTCTGCTGGAATATCTTCTCAAAGAGCAGAACAAAACCGGTGCCGACATTTCCGGCTACGAACGGGAGTTCACCACCCATTTCGGCGTGGGTCTTGCGGTAAAGACCGGCGAGGCCGACTGCGGTCTCGGTGTCTTTAGTGTGGCAAAAGCTCTTGGCCTGTCCTTTGTTCCGGTGGGCACCGAGCGCTACGAACTGGCAATCGACGCTGTGATGCTCGAAGAGGACGCACGCCTCCAGTCACTTCTTGCCACCATTCAGTCTGACGCCTTCAAAGAGATTCTCACCTCAATGGGCGGGTACCGGACAGAAGAGACCGGCGTGCT
>CAZBGM010000186.1:0-2131 GCA_964491505.1 uncultured Methanomicrobiaceae archaeon
TCCTGTCTGAACTGTTCAGGGTAGGTGGTATGGAGTAGTTTCCAGTAATCCAGGATGACATCCTCTCTCCGGTTCAGCAGAGCCGGTTCAGGAATTTTGTCACTCTTTTTACTGTTGGCTGCGGTTGTGGCCGGCAGCAAATTCCAGAGATCATTGTTCTTCCAGTGAGCAAAGGGAAGCACATGGTCGATATTCATCGCTGATTCACTCTGAATAGGCTGTCCACTCCAGACACATTCTATCGGACCGTCTTTCAGGGCGTTTTCGTAGACTTTACCGGCCAGACGGACAAAGCGTTTGTCTTCTGTCCGGGTTGTGAGTAGTCTGAGCATTGTTTCAGTATCGACGGTTTTGTTACTTTTCTGATATGTAAAGGCTGCCCACTGCTGAATCAGTGAGTCTTCACCGCTCAGATAACTGCCGAGACATTCAAATGCGTAGGAAAGATCCGCAGGAAGAGTATAGGTGCCGAAACTGTTCATGACATAGTCAGGGTCCGGCCGGGTTCCTTTGCGGATTGCCGGGCCTTTTTCATAGGTGAAGACCTGGTATTCATCCTTAAAGTGTGACTGGCCAAGGTGACGCATGGGGTTCTGGGTGATGGTGTCCCGGATGGCTTTTAAGAGTGTGAGAACTTCTCCGGAGATCTCGTCCGGAAGGGTATTGCTTCTGTAATCGCTCCAGAATTTGTCAAACCCGCCTTTGTCACGATAATAGTCTGTTACTTTTGTAAAGGACGGCCGGAATTTCATTACTCCACGGGCGTCTGGTTCGCTTGGTTCTCCACTGCGTTGTGGGATGAACGTTTCGTGAGCGATGACAGGATAGTAGTAATAGACCCAGGTCTCGGCAAGCAGGCCCAGAGGGTAAGTGGCCAGTTCTCCATGAATTTCTTTTTTATTGGAGTAGTGCTCACAGATGTTAATTGCGCCCCGCAGAAGGGCGAATTTGTAAGTGGCGTCTTTGGTGTCCTGGGTGATGATTGCGTTGATTGTCCGGATGGTTGAGAGATCTAACATGATGAATACGTGCCTCCTGAATTTTTGCTGTTCTGCTGATGTGTAACTCTTTCTGGGTGGATGTTAATATCCGAGCATCCTGTTACAGAATCCGATAGATGATTCAACTTTCTCTTCAAAATGAATCTCTGGATTGATGAAAAGATCTCTGTCAATCGGTTTGATCTTTTCAAAGGCATATTCCCACGGAATCGGGTCGTCCGGTTGTGCTGCATCATGCCAGGCATGGACGTGAATGCCTTTGATGCCTTCGTTAGGAACGGCGTCAAGATAATTTCTGATATCTTTTCTTTCACGCCGGGCGACGTTGAAGAGGACGGAAATATCAAGTACGATGCCACTGGTGTCACAGATTTCCGGGACGTATTCTTCCATGGCAATCCAGAAGTTGCGCAGGTCACTGCCATTTGAGATGTTTGAGCGGTTTCGGTTTTCCAGGATAATGTCCGGTTCTGTTCCAAAAGCATCGCCGTAATTTTCACGGATACGTTTCATGGCAAGAGCCGTATCTTTGTAACTCACATATTTTTCGTCTCCCGGATGAATCTCGATCTTGTCAGCAGGTTTTCCGAGGTGTTCTGAGATGGTGACGAGCATCACCGTGAATGCGTCAACCCAGTCGTTCTCGTTCCATTTAAGTCGTGCGGCGGGGTAAATTGTGCCGTTTTTCATCTCGAAATCAAATGAGGGATCAGTGTGAAAAATGTATTTTACGTCCGGGTCCGGTTTTGGCTCATTGAGATATAATTGTTCAACCGCTTCCGGTGTCAGAAAATCCTGTATCTGAAGCCCGGTTACTTTTGCTTCATAGGGATTTTTGATGAAGTTGGCTGGGATTTCAACGTATGAGCATCCCAGAGGTTTTGCTACTTCCCAACGGTTCATCAGACCGTTTCGGAATGTGCCTCGGGGCTGCATCATGCTTGGATAGACATATGAGATATTTGGCATAATTGGGGTTTTTCCTTTCAGGAACGATAAAAGTAGTTATTTGATTGTTAAATTCTGAATCTCACAAATCATAATTTCCGTCCAGATTTTATATTTTATTCCAGGATAAGAGGGAACCCGCTGCCATTCCTTTGAGTGACCGCCCCGTGGCCTATGACAGT
>CAZBGM010000187.1:0-2108 GCA_964491505.1 uncultured Methanomicrobiaceae archaeon
AGGGTCGTCTTTCCGACACCGTTTGGTCCCAGAATCGTGAGCATCTCATTCTTTTTCAGCGTAAAGTCGATGCCCTTTAAAACCTCGGTGCTTTTGTAATCAAAGGCGATACCGTCCACATCGAGAATCATCTGGTATACCCCTTAATCAGAAGATAAATAAAGATTGGTGCGCCCATGAACGCCGTTAAAATCGCCACTGGCAGGATATGCGGAGCCAGAATCAGACGTGCTGCCGTGTCTGAGGCAAGCAGCAGTATTCCGCCGAGAACACAGGTGCCGGGAATCAGGAACCGGTGGTCGTCACCGATTAAGCGCCGGACGATATGGGGGCAGACGAGCCCGACAAATCCGATGATCCCCAGAAAAGCCACAATGATGGCTGAAACAAGAGAGGCGATGACCATGCCCCACAGCCGGATGGACTTTACATTCACACCCAGTCCCCGGGCAGTCTCCTCCCCGGCGTCGATGGCGTTGTAGTTCCAGCGGTTGAACATGAAATAGACCGTTGCCAAAAACACGACGACGGTAATCAGTCCGAGTTCCTGCCAGTCGGCGCGACCCACGTCTCCGAAGGTCCAGAAGACAACAGCGGCAAGTTGCACATCATCGGCGAAATACTGGAGAAACATCGTGCCGGCGGTAAAAAGCGAGCCGATGGCGACACCAGCAAGGATCATAACCTCAGGAGACGCTCCCCGAACTCTGGAGATCGCAAGAATAATGCCGGTCGCAATCAGGCAAAAGATAAACGCTAAAATGGTCGTGATATAGGGATTGTTGAGAACAATAGCATCTGCTCCGGTGCTGTGCATCGTGCCGGAACCAAGCAGGATCACTGAGACGGCGGCCCCAAACGCTGCGGCGTTGGAGATTCCGAGGGTGTAGGGAGATCCCAGGGGGTTTCGCAGAATGGACTGCATCGCAACACCGGCAACCGCAAGTCCGATTCCGGCAACGATCCCGGTCAGTGCCTGAGGAAGCCGGATATTCCAGATAATCGTGTCCCACTGAGCATTCGTGCCCTGTCCGAAGAGGGCCAGCACCACCTCAAGTGGCGGAATGCTGACTGCTCCGACAGATACCGAGAGGATGAGGAGCAGGAACAGCACCACAACACCGGCGAGAATAAAAACTATTTTTCTCCCGATATAGCTCCGGTATGCCTCCGGAACCTCGCCGCCCTCAAGGTGCATATGCGGTTTTCCCCGTCTGTGTATGGTGTGTTCTCATGGATCTCCTTCGGTAATCGTCTCAGATCTCAAGTTGGGTGAATGGTAGATCAGAGAATGAACTGCTCATCTCCTCAAAGACCGGTTCCCCGACAAGGAAGGTGTATATCTCGTCTGCTTTGGTTGCCGGGTCGATATCACTGAACTGCTCCGGATAGAGCACCGTTCCGATGTAGTAGGCGTCTGCCATGATGCTGCCGTGGTTCTGAGAATACCAGTTGTATGGCAGCATCCCGTAGACCTCGCCGGACGAGACTGCGTCCAGTTGCTGGTAGGAAGGGTCGTCAGAAAGTTCTGAGATTGCATTCGGAGCGGTCTGGAGGGTGGAGAGGTCAACAAAGAGGACCTGAGGATTCCATTCGACAATCTTCTCCTTTGCAACATCAGCATGGGCAGTGCCCATATCGCCGGCGACATTGGCAGCATTCACAAAGACAAACGGCGGATAGGTCGGTTCAGTTGACTGGAACCCATGTGGTCCCCGGTAGGCAATGCCACCGATGAAGGCGGTCGTCTTTTCTGCATCAGAGATTCCTGCTGTCCGGTCGTTCAGATCCCCTATTATCCCGTTCAGGTAGGAGATGACGTCTTCAGCACGGTCTTCTTTGCCCATGACTGTTCCCATAATCCGGAGTGACTGGTAGGCGTCATCACGATAGGTAGTAAGGTCACCATAGTTGAGGCAGACCACCGGTACGCCGGTCTTTGTAGAGAGTTCATCTGCATCATCGGCTGATTCGACATAGGTCTTGAAGATGACGTCCGGTCCGGCGGCGACAATCTTCTCAGGGTCGTCGTTGCCCCGGAACTCTCCAATTAGCGGATAGTCCTTAAACTGTGGGTTTGCAATGAAATACGGTCGTGCCGAGAAGAT
>CAZBGM010000188.1:0-2055 GCA_964491505.1 uncultured Methanomicrobiaceae archaeon
TGGTGACAAGGTCACTGACGACACCTCCGAAGACGGTCACATCCACAATAGGAGCAGTGTTGTTCCGTTCTGCGGTCTTTACATTCTGAGTCTGCGTAAAATTCGCTACCATTTTTCTGTTCTCCTCCCCGTACAGCGCAACGCAGATAGGTTCCGTGGTTAGGCATAATGGTGGATGGTGCCGAGGTCTGACTAATGGTTTACGCCGATGTCGATAAAGCTTCCGGGTGTCCTGTATTTCAATTCGGGAGGAATACCGGACATTTTCAGTACTCTTATCCGTATCGAATCAAAACCCGGAAAGCATGAATGAAAATGATATTACCTCACTGGTAATGGAATCGAAACAGCTTCTGGTAGAGCAGTCGGCACACATCAAATGGATCTGCCGGACTCTTGAAGAGATGAAAGACTATGACGCTGACCTGGAGAAACGGGTCCGCCGGCTGGAAGAGTGGAAGGCCGAACATGTAGGCGTTGAAAAACGGATGACCGGCGCCGCCGGAGTGCTGGGGGCAGTTGTTGGTGTCGTTGCCGGGATAATGGTGGATATGTGGATGGGATAAAAAAAAGGTGATGTAGTCTCAGGTTTCTGAAATTTCATCAAATTTTTTCCAGCACCATCTCAACAAACCCACCAACCAGATCATCCCGCATCGGGAGCGGTACATATTCCAGTATCCTTACACCATTCCCCCACTTCCTCGTTGAATGGAAATAGAGACCACAGATATCATCTCCGGACATAAACGCCTCTACCCTCACCAGAAAAACAACCTTTAGGATCTTTTCAGTTTCGGTTTCAACAACTATGATCGTCTGGAAGTCTTCCGGTTCTGCCCTCTTCTCAACGAACCGAATCATATCATTATCCCCTAACAAAAACGCCCAGCCGGACCGGAGTAATTCCTCCAGCTTCGCCGGAACATCATCAGTCGATAGTTCAGTCAGCGTCATCAGATCCTCACCCTCTCAGAACTGTCCTCTCCCACATTCTGCCAGATAGTGTCAATCAGCTGTGTAACCCGTGGATCAGGCGGGACCGGCATCAGTACCCGATTCACTTCATAACCCGTCATCTCCTCACCCCTCTTCTCCAGCTCAGCAATATCAGGTGCAAACACTATCTTCAGCCGCCGGTACGCCTCCCACCGAATCTGGTAATGCTTACATTCCTTACCCTTCCCCCTCTTCGAATGAATCCAGCCGGCATTTTCCATCGTTTTCAGTTTCATCTGGTGGCCCACACAGTCCTCCACCTCGTGATAATAAAACGGGGTCAGATGCACGCGCCAGCTGATCGCAAACAGGCGCTGTGATTTCGGACGGTCTCTGTAAATTTTCTCCACCGTAATTCACCTCTCCCCAATCATAACTCTGATACGGCCGGTCAGACGATTGACATAACATTCATGCTTGCGCCGTTTCGCCTCAGCCACAAGGATCGAGCTCATCTGCTCCCACTCACGGTAAGCATCAAGCGCCGCAGAAAGTTCATCCTCATTGTCACAATGCGACAGAAACGAGAGTTCCCGGCGCAGTGCCTTCTGAACACCGCTCATATGCCGGCCTCCTCCAGCACCTTCAGATGTCGCAGCCCCGCATCAGTCACAAAAAGAGGAATGCCCTTCGACTGGAGGAGATACGGGTCTTTCTGACGCTCAACAAATCCCAACCTGACAAGCGTCCTGACCGAACCATAGACCGAACTATACGTACGGCCAAGCATCACACTGGCCCGGTAGGCACAGATCCCCGGACGCAGGGAAATCAGGTGCAGAAGCGTATATTGCATCCAGGTGATGCGGGGCAGTGGTTTGTCCTCTGAACCATCCTCAAGAACCAGAACAATCTCTGTTTTGCTCATGCCATCATCCCCGGCCGAAGTGCCAGAAGTTCCCGGCCAAAGCGGGTCCCTGCACGGGAAAAACAGATCGCATAACGTTCATCAGACTGGCAGAGACCCGCCGTGCAGAGCTGCTGTACAGCTTTATCCAGATCACCATTTGTCAGAGCAATATCCTCAGCAGAGAGCATCTGAATGATATCATCCGG
>CAZBGM010000189.1:0-2039 GCA_964491505.1 uncultured Methanomicrobiaceae archaeon
ATACAGATTATGAGGGGACACCGTAGTCCCTCGGGTCAAATGCACAGTCTGCTGGCAGTACCGGCGGGCGAATGCCTTCTTTCTCAAAAGCTGTCCATGAACGCCGGGTAATATCAGAAGCACACTCAAATTCGTCACGTAAATCAAGCACATACATCTTTGCCCGGATTCTGCGGGCGTAGGGCATATCAGTGACAAGAACTGTGGAAAGATGCTCTTTGACAATCACATATGGTGAAGAGATTATTGCCTCACGAACAATACCTACACCTTTCTCGGTATCAGCTCCCGGATGAACAAAGAGATCAACCACAATCATCATCTCCATCTTTCCGGAGTTTGAACTGCCCACTGAATCTGTGAATACCTTATAATTAGGGATTGAATATTCGGTGTCGTCAGGTGTAATGATACGAGTGGCCCGAAGGCCAATATCCTTTACTTCGCCATACGTGTCACCGAAATAAATCTTATCACCAACCTTGAATGGCTGTTCGATAATGATTGCAATACCACCCACAAAATCACCAACAACGTCTTTAAGCCCAAAACCCAGTGCTGCACCCAACAAACCTGAGAAAGCCAGCAGATTAACGGAACTGAAATCCACAATGGAGGTAATGACCAGGAAGATGACAGCTATCCATATCAGAAGTTTGATGAGCGGAATAATCATCTTGATCATGATGCGTTTTCCGCCAACCTTCTCTGAAAGGAAGGTCAAAACCTTCGTAAGTGCCCATACTAGCACCCACGCCCCAATTATCAAAAGAATTGCATAGGTCACCGTGCCAAAGGTCAACCTAATTCCTTCCATAACAACACCGGTATCTTTAGAGACCGAACTAACAGCACCCGAGACTGCCTCACTTGTTACATTCTGGAGTGCCTGATGTACTGATTCTTCTGCCATCGCTACCACACCAGCCGTGCCTTTTTCAGTCGTTCGACAACACTATACATCATAATCATATTCAAAGAATAGAACCCTTCACCACTTTTTTCCACATATCCCTGCTGTTGCATTTTAAACAAGGCCAGATCAAGCGCTCTTTTATCTTGAGTAATCTGTAACAATTCATCATACGTATTTGTCTGATATCCGAGAATCATGAGGGAGATAAACAGCTCCTTAAAGTTTAGATTTACCGGAACACGGACTGCACTCAGGCTGCCAGTATGAAATTGTGGAGGATTAAAACACGCATCAAAGATACCAAACGCAACTCCGGGATAGCCATATGAAAGTTCTGCAATATCTTTGGCTACCGCTTCGCGGGCTTCGCGTCCTTCCTTTGTTTCACCACGCTTCTTGGTTCTCAGTGTGGGCAGACGGGCATGAAAAGTTCTGCCTCCTTTACCAGTCTCCACTTCATAACTTTTAAATTTCAGGCCGATTCGTGTCTTACGATCATCATCAATGTATTCCACATCTTTTCCATACTTCCCCAACAGAAGCTCAGTAATTTCCTCTGAAGTAAGTGAAGGAATTTCATAGACAATCGGGAAATAATCGTTAATTTTCATAGCCTCAAGAAGATAGTGCCATGAGAAAAGGTTCCAGGTCGTCACCACAGTTTTCTCAGTTGTCGCAACCCACTCCAGAAATGTCTGTAATCCATCATATCCTCCTATTCTGCGTGAAAAAAGCTACTGGCACTCCTCAACAAAGACAACTTCAACATTGGTGTCCTCACATGATGCCACATCAAACTCTAACACACCGGGTTTACAGACATACACAGAAGAACGGCGGATGCACCCATCCCTAAGTTCTTCAAGGAGAAGATTTTTCCCTCCTCCCTGAGCAGCTACAATCGCAATACACTGTCGTGTTCCTGTATCATTGATCCCCTCAACAAGATGTTCAATATCAGCACGGGTTGTATTGTTCCAAAAGGTCCCTTCAACACCTTCAATTTCAGGTTCAGGAATAGCAGTAACCGTAAGATCTTTTAGTTTCGCTCGAAGACCGGTGCCCATGAAAAATACTTGATTTCTGACTTGATAAATTAGTGGGAAAAGTCCCGCCACAATTC
>CAZBGM010000190.1:0-1994 GCA_964491505.1 uncultured Methanomicrobiaceae archaeon
CGGTGAACTGCTTGGTGTTGGAGCCGATGGGGAAGACGGTCTGTGGTGTGTTGGGCACAGAGAATTCGTAGTTTGCCAGACCATAGCCTTTTGATAGTACGACCGTCTCATCCTTTGCCACCAGCACGGCCCCGCTAAACCGGCCGGCGTCGGTAAGAGCCGTCACGTATTCGTCAAGGTTTTGTGCGGTTGTCTGATCAGCCTGAGAGAGTGATGATGATGGTGCCGATTGTGCCGATTGTGCTGCCGGGGTCTGTGTGATACAGCCGGATGTCAGGATAATGATAGTGACAAGGAACACAAAAAGAAGTTCTGTATTTTTTAGTTTCATGATGTTCTTCCGATTCTTTTCCTGAATCTCCCGGAGTTTCATTTTTTCTGAGTCCGGGATTTCTCATCAGGGTAAGTGAGAATGATAATTATGAGGTAAAATAATTTTTGCCATCAGGCAGACAATGGAGTGCCGGGCAGCCTCCACTCTGACTTTTCGGCAGAAGAGTGGAGATAACTATCGTTCCTTCAGAATATTACCCTCACATAGGAAAATTTTCCTGTGTTATCTCCCCTGAGGTGTGATTCTTTCCGGATGTGCTTCTTCCCCCCTTTCAAACCAAATCATTTTAGTCAAGTGCGCTAAAAGACTACTCTGATAATGATTAAGCCTAAAATCTCTGAAGAAAAAATCCGTTCTTTCTGTGATAAGTGGAAGATTCGTGAATTTTTTGTTTTTGGCTCATATCTGAATGAGAATTTTTCTGATGAAAGTGATATCGATATTGTCATTGATTTTCGTCCCGGCGATGAAATCTCACTTATCACCTTCATAACGATGAAAGAAGAACTGGAAGCATTGCTTCAAAGAAAAGTTGATGTAATCACAAAGAATGCTCTCATTTCTGAACGAAATACATACATCAGAGATTCAATATTAAACTCAATGGTGCCAGTCTATGTCACGTGATGAAGCATATCTCGCAGATATATTGCTCATGGCAAAAGATGCCACTGATTTTATTGAAGGACTATCAGAAACCGATTTTTCTACCGATCTCAAAACCCAGTACGCGGTAATACGGTGCCTTGAGGTTATTGGTGAGGCCGCAAAGAAAGTTTCAGAAGCAACGAAATTGCATTATGAACTCCCTTGGTCACAGATTGCAAAAATGCGGGATCTCCTGATTCATTCCTATGGCAAAGTTGACTATAGAGAAGTCTGGCTAACTGCAAAAAATGATCTCCCAGCATTGATCCGGATTCTTAAATCCAGATGAAACAGTGTTGTCTATTTTTACAGACAACACCGAAAATAAATTGCTCCCTATCCTGCTCTCATGCGTGTGGCACTCTTGTATACTCAGCAATCTCCCGGTTCGTCGTGCAGAGATCCATTACCGAGAGTTCATGGATATCCGCATGGCCGGTCAGTCGGGCGAAGTGTTCCAGCTCATCAATAAGGGCCACAAGGAAATTTGTCAGTCTCCCGGCCTCACTGTCAGTATCGAACCGGCTACACAGAGTAGGATTATGGGTCGTAATCCCCCGTGGACACATGCCGGTGTGGCAGATGCGGAACTGATCACACCCCAGCGCCATCAGGCAGGCCGTGCCCAGCGCAACGGCATCGGCACCCATGGCGAGGGCCTTTACGATATCGGCCGAGGTGCGGAATCCCCCGGTTGCAATCAGGGAAATTTCGCCGCCTGTCTGGTCGTCAAGCACCTTGCGGGCCCGGTTGATAGCATAGATGGTCGGCACTGAGAGAGCGTCCTTTATGATCTTCGGCGCCGCTCCGGTACCGCCCGGCCGGCCGTCAACCGTGATAAAGTCCGGCACGGCGGCGATGGCAACCGCCATATCACCTTCCACGTCTCCGGCTGCAATTTTTATGCCAATAGGCCGCCCACCTGAGCGTTCACGTAGGGAAGAAACGAGAGCTTTGAGGTCATCAGGGCCTGAAATGCCGGGGAACCGTGCAGGGCTTTCCACATCTGAGC
>CAZBGM010000191.1:0-1983 GCA_964491505.1 uncultured Methanomicrobiaceae archaeon
CCGGCTAAAAAAATAGTTCGCTTATTTGTGGGAAGGGTGCGAAATGTGAATTATATACATTTTGGATCCAAAATTGATGCTTGATTCTTATTATCCTCCCGAAGGTTAAGGTACCCTTTAGCGTTTGGAACACAACAGGAGGGTTCAAATTTGAAAATTGAAGAAACAACAGGGGAGAAAATTGACATTCAGTCTCTTCTGGATGATGCTCTGTCCGGCAACCATTACCGGCGTATCAGTGTAAAGAAAGATCTTCAGGAACATGAGGATGAGGTTATTCCACACTTACGCGAAGCGCTGGGTCATGATGATACCAATGTCCGGTGGAAAGCAGCAAGTTCGATGTCGATGTTAGGGCCGAAGGCCTTTGATGCACTTCTTGAGACCTATGGCAAAGCACCATCCGAGAGTCAGTTACACATTCTCTGGGCACTGGGAACATTTGGTGATTCCCGGGCAACTGATGTGCTCCTCAAAAATCTGATTCATGAAGACAGCATTGTGCGGTATGTAGCGACAGAAGGACTTGGGACGATCGCCGACCCAAATACCAGTGCAGCTCTCCGGATACTTACGCAGGATGATTCAGAGTATGTTCGTCATGCCGCTGAGGAAGCTCTGGCAAAGATGGAGTAATATATTGGTACGTTTGTTTTGTAATGCACGCACGCATCAAACCCAAAAAAATATCCAATATTTTTCGTATTTTCCTTCCTTGCTGATCATATTCTTGTATTCTGTGATTTCTGATAGGTTCGCGGATTATTGATAAGCAGTATTTGAAAACGTTTTTCGTATGCTATGGCCATTTTTGGTTGACATCACCATAACTTTAATTAGCTGGTTCATACCATTGGTTGTTTATGCCGGGGGGGCGTCAGCGTCAGGCATCGTTACAGTCAAGACTTGCTCAGACACTGTTTGCCGCCATTTTTGTCGTTATCCTCCTCGTATCCTTTGTTTCTTTTGGAATAATTTCACAATCGATGAATAGCCAGTTTGAAGATGAGATAGATAATACCATCGCTACCGTCGAACAATATACCGTTCTGGTGAACAAGGGACTGGCACTGTATGATAGTTCCTATGACAAAAAATTTGAAGAGTCATTCTCTGTTTTTCTGGAAGCATATGCTGATTCAGGAAATAATCCGGAGGCAATGGATCTGTATGGGCTTCGAGAGGAGCTTTCAGCCCACTACGAAGGTGATCTGAATCTCTATATTATTAACGAGAGCGGGGTCATTGTATACACCACCTGTGAGGAAGATCTGAATCTTGATTTCAGAAACTGGCCAGAGTTCTTTGAACAAATTGACACTATACGCAGGGGTGATGAATTTGTCGGTGACACTGCATCGAGTGGATGGACCGAGGAAGAAATTCTGGAGAAATATGGTTACATGCCGACCCCGGATCATCGCTATCTGCTTGAGATTGGACTCTCATCAGAATTCCTGAAAGAAGGACGCAACGAATTCAGGCACAACGCGATTTGTGATCTGCTCGAAAATCAGGATTCAGATGTCCGGTCAATCACGTTCTATGATGTCGTACACCGGAAAGTCGGTGAAGGTGTTGCTGATCCCAAAACCAGTCTTTTGCTGGATCAGGTTTTCTCCCGGAAAAGTGATCTGGAACGAGTTGATACTGCGAACCAGACCGTGACGAGGTATGTGTTCATCAGCCTTCAGGAAGACTATGGTATTTCATCCAGCCAGATGAGCCTCGTGGCAGAGATTGTCTTCTCCAAAGAAGATCTGAACAGTTCCATCCTGACGCTCTTTTTCTCAATCGCTTTGTTTGTTCTTCTGGGCGGTGGTCTTGGTGTTTTTGCTGCCTATTATATTGCCTATCACTTCACGAGGCCCATCCGTTCGATAATTACCGATATTGAGCAGATTGCCGAAGGTGATTTGGATCATCCAATTCAGGTTACGAAATCGGCTGAGGCCGAATTCCTCAGATCAAGTGTCAATATTC
>CAZBGM010000192.1:0-1969 GCA_964491505.1 uncultured Methanomicrobiaceae archaeon
ACGGCCAGACGCATATTCATCGCTTCGATAAATCCCGCATCCGTGAGATAATACCGGAAACGGTTGCTCCCGTTGCGTGCCTCGCCTTCCTCCGTCTGCCGGGTGAGATATCCTTCTTTTGCGAGTTTCTTCAGCGGAGCATCTGCCTGTGACTGGTGGGTAAAATGCATCCGGTCCCAGACTTCATAGAGTGTTGCCGGACCGTTATTGAAGATATTCAGGAGCACCGTTCTCTGTATCGGGCTGATATTTGCCACTGTTGCGACCGGATAGGCTTTTTCTTCGATGAAGACCTCTTCTTCGCGGCCAATTTTTCGTTTCTGTATCACCTGCAACCGGGTCGGGTGCCGTAGTTCTTCTTGGTACATTATCACTACATCCAATTTTGTATTATACAATAATTACAGAAAGATACAGCCATCTTTGTATTAAGTCGATCCGGTCTGATACAGGGTAGTGATGAAATCGAATTGTTTCTTTCCCGGCGTGGATATGGTGATCCTGTCGGGTTCAATGGCAGTCTCACCTCACCGTTGTGGTAGTGGTAAGGATGAGTGACACAGCAACAACACAGCGGGCGGTCGTTATCGACCCTGACGCGAATCTGACAGACGAACAGAAGATTGACCGGCTCCGGGGTTATGCGGTGGAACTGGCCGTACGGACCGGGGAAAAGCAGGAGATTGTTGACAAACTGGTGATGTCAGCAGCGACCTATTTTCATTGCACCTGGCCGGATGAGCGCATGGAATGGATCGGGGAGATTGCAGAGGAAGCGCTCCTTAATCGTCCTCAGAATAAGGCGATGGAGATTCTTCAGCACGGCGATCCCCTTGCATTCTTCCGCTCGACATTTCAGACGGTGCACGCCGGCGACCGGGCAGTCCTTGATACGGTCATCTGCGGGGCGGCGGCACAGTCGGTTCTCAATGCCCAGGGAATTCAGCCGGCGGTGTCCGGCCCGAAAGGGGTTGGGAAGACCTCGGCGATGTTTGCGACCGTGCATCTCTGCCCGCCGGAGTATCTGCTGGTCGGGTCCTTCTCGGATAAGGCACTCTTCTATGACCCCTCGTTAAAGGCGGGGACGATCATTCTGAGTGATGATACGGAACTGTCACGTGATGCCACCGACACAATCAAACGGGCCACCTCAAACTTCCAGAAGGCAACGATGCATTCGACGGTGGTAAAAGATAAGGACCTGGGCTATGTGACCCAGACAAGCGAGATCCCACCACGTCTGATGTTTCTGTTCACCGGCGTTGATGATACGGGCGACGATCAGCTCAATGATCGTCAGTATAAGATCAGTCTGGAGAATTCACGGACTGATCTTGATTCGTATGACCTGTTTCTTAAGGACAGGATGGAGAAAGGGGTGCCGGATTATCCGGTGACACCAGGGGTGCTGATCTGCCGGGAGATGCTGCGTCAGGTGAAGAGTCACCGGTTTCGGGTCCGGATTCCTTTCTCTCACCGGATTCTGTTTCGTGATATGGGTCGCAAGCGTGATATGCGGATGTTTTTTGATTTTATCGTCTCATCAGCGGCACTGTTCTTCTGTCAGCGGACCTGCACAGAAGAGACGGACGCTGCGGGTGACCGGGTGATCGTGGTGGATGCAGAGGAGGCAGATTTTTACCGGGCTGTGGAGGTGTTCGCGTATAATGCTGATACCCGGAAATACCGGCTGAATAAGGAGGAACGGGCTCTTCTGGATTATGGAATTGGTCTTGGACGGTTTGAAAGTGGTATTCCCTTTCCTGATCTGGTTGAACAGTATGCCCGCATCAATCCGCAGGCGACGGAGAGCCGGATACGGCGCCTGCTCTTCGGACGGCGTGACCGGGAAGGCGGTGGTCTGTCCGCAAAGATTCCGGGGATGCATACTGAAAAAGGGTTTTATGAAGCAGCATCCGGAAAACGGCAATCGAATATTATCTATTTTCCTCCGGAGGCGAAGGAGAAG
>CAZBGM010000193.1:0-1953 GCA_964491505.1 uncultured Methanomicrobiaceae archaeon
TACAACGAGGATACATAGGAAAAGTCTGACCCCGGCAGCTTTTTGCCCGGTGGGGGCAGGGAGGATATAACCTCCCTTCCTTTAAGCGGATGGAAGAAGAAGGCGAAGCTATGAATGAGAGGGACGTCACAAAAGAAAATAGAGACAGGAGGGTGGTACCTTGTAGCAACGAGAGGAGAGCCTCCGACAGTATAAAGACCCGGAGAGGATCCTGAGCAAAAATAAATTCCCGCCATTTGAACGGCTGACATTCCGTATCCACGCACTGCGGCAGATGTTTCAGCGACATATTACCGAGACCGAGATTCGGGAAGTAATTGTTCAGGGTGAGATAATCGAAGACTATCCGGATGACACTCCCTATCCCAGTTGTCTTGTTTCAGGCCTCGCAAACGGCCGGCCGCTCCATTTTGTTTTGGCATACAATAAATAGATCCTGAAATAATTGTTATCACAGCATACGAACCTGATCCAAAAATGTGGACCGATACGTTCACCAGGAGAAAACCATGAAATGTGTAATCTGTAAGAACGGTGAGACAAAAGAAGGTACGACAACTGTTACTTTTGACCGGGAGGGAATCGCTATTGTGGTAAAAGACGTCCCGGCTCAGGTCTGCATGAATTGTGGGGAGGCTTATGTTGATGAAAAAGTTGCCCATGATCTTCTTACGGGCGCTGAAAAAATGGCTGAAAGCGGTGCACAGGTGGATATCCGCAAATATGTTCCGGGTATGGCAATCCCCTGTTAACTCAACTCTTTTTTTAAAGCCCGACATTGACACGATGTGTTTTGGTCACAATCCGGGTCAATTATTTTTAAGCCCAATGCAGGCGTTGAAGCTACATGTCACCAAGTTCGTCTTTTTTAATACCGGCCTGCTTTAAGATCTCCATCAACGTTCCTTTTGGCAGATCTTTTTTATGAACCGGAATGACAATCCGTTGTCTCGTATCAGGATGTATGTATATATGATGACTCCCTTTGATTCTGTCGAGGACAAATCCCTTTTTTTCAATAAATGTAATAATCTTTTCAGGACGTATTGAAGGAAGTTTCATGCGTACGCTTTAATTTGAAGATTATACTCAAAGATTTCTTCATCTGAGGGTACCGGTTCGTTATGGGCAATGAGACTTTCAATATAGAGCTCAACAGCTTCTTTTACCATTTTTATAGCTTCATCAATTGTATCCCCATATGTTACACAACCCGGCAATGATGGCACAAAAGCAGTGTATCCGCCTTCAGGTTCTTTTCTGAGCATTATACGGAGATTATATGTTTTTTCCATAACAGACTCCTGCTTTCTCTATTAGTAATAACATATTTAATTATTTGTCATATCGTTTCATTCGGAGAGTCTGTTTACCGAAATCTCAACCACTTTTCCACCTCCACTGCTTCCTTAGGCAACACTGCCGTTTCCGGGTGACAGATGAAAATGGGTTCAGAGTTGAATAGATCTAAAATATCCCCTACAGCTCAGAATATGTCCTCTCTTCAAATAGATTTTTTAAATCCCATAGCATCCAGCTGATCGGTAGTTTTCTTCAGAAGATTCAGATACCAGTATGCCTCGTTCCCCTGCTCAGAATATTTTACAAACTCAACCCGGCGAAGTTGTTCTCTGGTTTTACCCGTAGTTTTACCCGTAGTTTTATCCTTGGTTTCTACCCTAGTACCTTCACTTTCGTCCGTAGTTTTATCCGTAGTTGCTTTCCCGGTTTCTTCCCTAGTACCCCAAGCTTGCCACTTCACGAAATCCCTCAAATTGTGCAGAAACAAAATTTGACAGTTCCAGATATTTGAAAAAATTCTGCCAAAAACTCCTCATTTTGGGATTGAATTTCAGACGAAACTATCATTAGGAGAATAGAACTCTCATTTTTCCGATAAATCTAACCCAACTGTCAAATTCAATCTTGACTATTTTGGAAATTTTACGGGTA
>CAZBGM010000194.1:0-1923 GCA_964491505.1 uncultured Methanomicrobiaceae archaeon
CTCCCGAAAACAGACAGCTGCACCGAGGAAGCCGACCGCATCCAGCGGTTCTTTGGCCGGCCCTTCTTTTTGAGCCTCACTATCGGCATCCCATTCTGTATATTCAAACTACTCTTTGGCGTCACCGCTGTCCGCATCGGGATGGAAACATCGCCCGCACTCGTCTGGTTTGGCTGGTTTGTTATCATATGGGCAACCGCGGACCTGCTCATGAATGCCGGAAGAAGTGTGCTCGACTTTCTTGGACTCCCGGCACCGTTTGAGTACTGCACGATTGCACAGATTGGTCACGTTGCCGGACGACCACTTGCTTTTCTTGCCGTTGATACCGTTCTCTCTTTTTCTATCATCTGCTTCATGCTCTGGTCCCGGTGGATTGTTGAGCTTTCCACTGTTGAGGGGTACATCTGGTTTGCTGCCACCACTATGAACCTGATCAGTATCTCAATAGTGTCTCTCTATAATGAGATGAGGAGAGAGTGAGTACGGTGCCAGCGTTCAAACGTGGCCCATACATTCAAAATCGACAAATCCCCTGCGTGGATCGGTGTGAATGAGGCGCACTTCTACTTTCTGGCCCACTTTCAGGCACTTTGTGCCCCGCATGACTTTGCCCTCCGCCGGCGGGGTGCTGAGCCGGACATACGTGCCTTTCTCCGAGGCGCCGGTGACAAATCCCTCAAATATTTCTCCCACTCTGTCATGGAGGAGTACTGCCGCTGCTGCTTTGCGCATGAACCGCTCAACTTTCTTCGACTTTTTTTCCCGGTCCGAGAGCCAGGCGGACTCTTCCTGTAAATCTTCGTAGGTATATGGGCAGTGTTGTTTGTCAAGGACTGATTTCACCAGTCGCTGGATGATGAGATCGGTGTACCGCCGATTTGGTGCGGTGGAATGCGTATAGTCAGTAACTGCAAGAGCAAAGTGACCAACCGGTTTTCGGTGGGGGTCACGGGCGATATATTCCCCCGGCCCCATCAGTTTAACTATCGTAAGAGAAAGATCAGGAAAGGTCTCCGGGTCTCTCTCCCGTTCACTGTCAAGGAACAGGGAGAGTTCTTTTGCATCCGGCTTTTTTGGCAGTTTCCAGCCGTATTTCGCCGCAGTCTCAACGATTCCATCCCAGTATTTTGGGGTCACGACAACCCGTTCGATCATCGGTAATCCGGCATCTTCCAGATAGGCAACTGTTGTTCCGTTGGCGGCGACCATGAACTCCTCGATCACCTGCCGGGCCAGATCCTGGCGTTGCACCACAAGATCCCGTACCCGGCCTTCTTCCACCACCGGCTCTGCTTCGATAGTCCTGAGATCAAGGGCGCCATGCTTCATGCGGTGGCGTCGTAAGCGCTGTGCTGCTTCGTGCTGAATACGGATTTGTCCTTCAAGTCCCGGCAGGGAACTGACAGGTGGGGGAATCTCACGGGTCCCTTCCAGCCATTCTCCGACCTCTTCGTAGATGAGTTTCGCCTTGTTTGCGACAATGGCCCGGTACAGACTTCCGGGGCGGGTGCTTCCGTCCGGGAGAATGTCATACTCGATGACAACAGCCATGCAGTCCTGTCCCGGTAACAGGGAGGTGATCCCTTTGGACAGGTGGTCGGGAAGCATGGGGAATGTCACAATCCCGGTATAGACCGATGTGCCGTTATGTGCGGCGTACTGGTCAGCAAAAGAATGTTTTGGGACATAAGCATCGACATCAGCGATAGCAATTTTCACGTGTACCTCTCCGTCGTTCCCTTCTTCACAGTATTCAATCTGGTCAAGGTCCATGGAGTCAAAATTGTCTATGGACGACCAGAGGAGAGAACGAAGATCACGGGTATCTGTTCCTCTGTCCCGTAATGCCGGTTGAATGGTATTGACTTCGTGAAGGAGCGATTTGGGAAATTCGGGATTAAATCCGAATCGCTCCATGGC
>CAZBGM010000195.1:0-1920 GCA_964491505.1 uncultured Methanomicrobiaceae archaeon
CTTGTTGGGGGCGTTAAGGTTTAGGGTTATAATCCCCATATTATTCTTTTATTCAGTCTTCTTTACTTGGATTTTTCAAAGCTCTCAAAGAGTTACTTCTAACTATCTGTGCATATAACTTTTTTAAAGAGCATGAATCTTGATTTCTGGAGAGAATAAATGGAAGCTGATAGTCAATGATTGGTGAAGATGAAGCAACCTGCCCGTTTTGCAACCCACTACCCAGTGATGTGGTACTGCAGAACGAGCTAGCCTATGCACGCTGGGACGCCTATCCCACGACAGAAGGACACATGCTCATTATTCCATTTCGACATGTGAGGACCTATTTTGATGCAACTGCGGAAGAGATGGCCTGTATTCTGCACTTAATTGATGAGGGCAGGGAGATGCTGGAGCAGCTTTTCAGCCCCGATGGCTATAATATTGGTGTCAATGTTGGAGAGGCAGCAGGACAACGGGTTGCTCACCTGCATGTGCATCTGATTCCCCGCTCTGCCGGTGACGTCGAAAAGGATCCCTCCCGGAATTGGGGGAAGCACCAATGGCCCCCGGGTCTCTGAATCCATATGCTACGTTGATTGAATATTATTCCTCAACACATTCTGTCTTTGCTGTCCCTCTGAGGTGCTTCGCGATGTTTCGCATGAAGCGCCAGTGAAGAATCAGATGAATCAAAACCAGCAAAATGAAGATGACACTTGTTATATCGTGGATCATAACCCATTGCTCATGAGTGAGGCCAAACATTTCGGTGATATACAGAGGATTCCTCCCTCCCTGTAGTCCACCTCTGTCTAATGGCCAGGTGCCCCAGGCATAGAAGAGCACCAGACCAGATATAACGATGGGAATGCCGGAGAGAAGGGCAAGAATGTCAACTGCTGCATTGATCCGGACTTTTTGCATACTGTTTCGTTAGTGTTCGATAACGTAAAAATACCGGTTACTTTAAGTGTTTTTTTACAAAAAACATCGTAGTGAACATTACTTCAGTTCAATGGATGTGGGGTGATATATGAAACCAAACAGAGCGGACAGAGGGCATGAGGTCATGCTTTTTCTGGTGTGCCTAGGATTCCTGCTGGCGGTGGGTTGCAGTGATGCTGATAATTCACCACCCTTTAGCCAGAATGAAACTGCAGTGATTTCTGGTGAAATGGCAGCAGCCATTGGAACCTATCAACAGGGTATTCAGGGACGCCTTACGACACTGCAAGCCGATGCCATATTATGTTCCAATGCAATCGCAGCTGCCGGAGTGAACAATTCAGCACTATCTGATATTCTGGGTGAATGTCTGGCAAATGAACCATGGTATTATACGGCTGCTTTTATTGATGCCGATGGCGTTGTGCAGTCAGTTATGCCTGAAGCAGAACAGGAAATTCTCGGTGTTGATCTGTCCTATCAAGAGAGTGTTGCTGCGATGAACAAGGATCCTTCATTCATGATGATACCGGTTTTCACTCTTGAGCAGGGAGGATCTGCTGCAGCGGCATACGCTCCCGTCACCTTGGAAGAAGGAGAGTATCTGGGATTTGTGAGTATTACTTTTGTGCCCGCTTCTCTCATCCGATCCGTTGCTGAAGATGTTTCTGCATCCAGTGGTTTTGATACGATGGCAGCTCAGACCGATTCACTGGTGCTCTACGATGCCGATGCAACTGAGATTGATCAGATGACTTTTGGCAATCCACTCTATGAGGACTTTCCTGACCTGCTTGCCTTTGCAGAGGCCTATAACCAGTCCTCTTCAGGTGTCTTCCGGTACAGTTTCTATTCATCAGGTTTCAGTGAGGTCATCACCAAGGAAGCGATGTGGGACACTGTTACCTCTGGTGGAATGGACTGGCGCCTGATGATCATCCGGCCGGTTTAGGGCCTTTAAGATTTCACATATTTTTCGTCTCTTCTGGT
>CAZBGM010000196.1:0-1920 GCA_964491505.1 uncultured Methanomicrobiaceae archaeon
ACCGAAGGGATTCCGGTCCACGACGCGATGAAAGCGCTGGCTTTTGCCCGTACTGAGGACTGTGCCGTTATTGGTCCAAACTGTCCGGGGATTCTCTCGCCGGGTGCCCTGAAACTGGGTATCATGCCGACAAATCTCGCCATGCCGGGCAACATCGGTGTGATCTCCCGGAGCGGAACCCTGACCTATGAGGTTGTTCATGAACTGACCCGGTCTGGTCTCGGCCAGAGTACGGTGGTTGGTATCGGTGGCGATCCGGTTATCGGGCAGACTTTCGTGGATGTTCTGGTCCGGTTTGAGTCCGATCCCCAGACTGAAGCGGTTGTGCTGATCGGTGAGGTGGGCGGGAATCTGGAGGAAGAAGGTGCTCTCTCTACGGATCTGCCGATCGTCAGTTATATCGCCGGTATTTCGGCACCGCCTGAGAAACGGATGGGTCATGCCGGGGCAATTGTCGAGGGTGGTGAAGGTGATGCCCGGTCAAAGATTGCCCGCCTAAAAGCAATCGGTGTATCGGTGGCTTCAAAACCCTCAGAGATTCCCGCACTTATCAGGGAGCAGGTGTAACAGGGATGGAAGAGCTCAGTGAGATCCTGTTAGAGGCGGCAGCAGATATTGCGATTAAAGTGGAAGCGAAGGCTATTGTCTCATTTTTAAAACCTCCGGCGCCGGATGGATTTGTATCCGGTGTTCCGCTTATCTGGGCAGAAGATCTCCAGCTTGATGTGTTGCAGGATCTTACGATGCACGATATTATGGCGGTCTCCGAGCGCCACCTTCATGATGCAGCGGTTCAGCTCTATCTGAGCCGTGCGATCACCGAAGGCCGGGTGGTCGGCGTGCTGCCGCATTCCATTCTCATTTATGATATCACTGAGACCGCTGATTTCATCCATCTCCAGGGTTTTGAGGATGTGGTGCCCCGGAATGTGATGTTTGCGGTTATTCGAATCGCTCTCGAAGTTGCAAAGGAAGGTCGTGAGGGTCGTTCTATCGGAACTGCCTTTATTCTTGGCCAGCGTGAGGATGTCTTTGCCCTCTCTCATCAGGCAATAATTAATCCCTATCTTGGCCAGGATCCGGTACACTGTGATGTTACTGACGAAACAAACTGGGAAAGTGTCAAGGAACTATCCCAGCTTGACGGTGTCTTTGTGATCGAGCCTGACGGGACGATTATCTCAGCCGGACGGTATCTGGATGTGAACGCCGGAAGTGTGGATATTCCGGGTGGGTTCGGGGGACGTCACCGTGCTACTGCGGCGCTGACAACGTATATTCCTGCTATTGGGGTTACGGTCTCAGAGAGTGGCGGTCTTGTCCGGGTCTTTCGGGATGGACGGTGTCTTATTACGCTGCGCTCTGATGTCCGGGTAAAAAAATAACAAAAAAAGAAAAAACGAAAAAAAGATTATTCGACTGGTGTGGCAAGTGCCACCCGCCAGTCTGTTCCGTGGAGTCCGACGGTATCCCAGATCACGAATTTTGTGACTATTTTGTTCATCTCTTCATTCCAGTATGTATAGGAAGACCTGCCTTCTGGTTCTGTTATGACCTGTTCTACCATCGCCTGGACGGTCTCTTCCTGATAGGAGATATCTGAGAATAAATTCCGGTAGACTTCTTCCACATTGGCATCGTAGATCTGGGTGCCGTCGGTCTGTGTGACCCAGACTTCAAAGGAATTGCCGGCTGTTGCCTCTTCTGCTATCGGGCCGATGAGGTGGTCCGGGACGAATGCGGTCTCAACAAGACCCCGAAGAGTATTGTTCTCCGCATATATCGGGTAGGAGATTACTGCCCCCGGCACGCCCTGTTCCAGCATAAAAACTCTGGAAAGGTCCGGTCCCGGATCTGAAATGCGGCTGGTATATCCGGGGACGTCACTGAGATTTTTCCCAATAATAAATGATGAACTCT
>CAZBGM010000197.1:0-1896 GCA_964491505.1 uncultured Methanomicrobiaceae archaeon
CCTATGTCACCCTGTTCATCGCCGTCTTTGCGACGATGCTTGGCATGGGCATTATCGCTCCGCTTCTCTCAATTTATGCCGATAGTCTCGGAGCAAGCGGCCTGTGGATTGGGATTATTTTTTCTGCGTTTGCCCTTTCCCGTTCTGTATTCATGCCGTTTATCGGAAGAATCTCTGACCGGCGTGGCCGGAAAAATATCATTCTTCTGGGGCTTCTTGCGTATAGTGCGATCTCAATTTGCTATATCTTTGCTGGGAGTGTGTACAGCCTTACCGTAGTCCGTCTGATTCATGGCGCTGCTTCAGCGATGGTGGTGCCCATTGCGATGGCGTACATCGGCGAACTCTCAGAAAAAGGGAAAGAGGGCAGCCACATGGGCAACTTCTCCATCTCTCTGTTTCTGGGGCTGGGTGTGGGGCCGTTTATGGGAGGTTTTCTCAACGACACTCTGGGATTTGCTTCAGTCTTCTGGGTTATGGCAGCGCTCTCGATCTTTTCTGCCCTGCTGATTCTGGTATTACTTCCGCCTTTTGTCGGTGAGGGCCCTACTTCTGTAACTGCCGAAGGGAAATCTGTCAGCCTCAGAATGGCGCTTAAGAATCCCTGGATGCGGGGAGTGGCCGCCTTTACGTTTTTAAGTGCCCTGTGCCGGGGGTCACTCATGGTTTTTGTTCCTCTGTATGGCCCGACGATAGGGCTCTCTCCCTCTGAGGTCGGTATTGCTATCTCCCTGAATATCTTCCTGATGGCTCTGTTGCAGTTTCCGTGCGGTCAGCTTACGGATCGGGGCAACAAACTTGGTCTTATCGTCGCCGGATCAGCGCTTACTGCCATCAGTATTGCGTTAGTGCCCCTCTCTTCAACCTTCATGGGCCTTTTGGCAGTGAGCGTACTTCTCGGGGCCGGCAGTGCACTTCAGCAACCACCGATCATGGCTCTTACGGTTCAGGCTGGCAAAGAAATCGGTATGGGCGTCTCGATGGGGGCTTACAACTCCTTTATGAGTATCGGGATGATAGTCACACCGCTGATGGGCGGGTGTCTCCTGGACCTTCTGGGGATTGATACGATATTTTATCTCAGCGGCATTGTGACGCTCGTCGGCACCGTGGTCTTTTTCCTGTTGATTCGCCTCTGGCTGAGGGCGGAAACGAGGACCTCCTCATCTGCCTGAATCAGGACCGTCTGGTTGACAATGGGGTGCCGTTCTTCTCTCCGATTTTCCCGGTTTTTCCGGTGTGTCTGGCGGCGTCATCCAACCTATTTTTAAAGTATTCAGTGTAATAATTATAGACACTTTGAAGGGAGTAGAATATTATGGCAGATTTTCAGGTTATTCTCTCTGACCCGCGTGCAGGCGTCTCATACAAGATCGACGCAACCGGGGGCCAGGCAGGGGCATTTATAGGGAAGAGCATTGGAGAACAGATTACCGGTGAGGCACTTGGATTCTCAGGATATTCCATCCAGATTACCGGTGCAACTGACAAGACCGGAACACCGGCACGTCGTGACCTTCCGGGAACCGGACGGCGCAGACTCCTACTCTCAGAAGGAACTGGCTTTCATCCGACCTACAATGGTCAGCGGGTACGGAAGTCCATCCGTGGCTCAGAGATCACCGGCGACTTTGTGCAGATCAACGCAAAGGTTGTAGAGTACGGCGGCAAAGATCTGAAGTCGTACTTTGAGGCTCCGGAAGAGACCGAAGCCCCGGCAGAAGCATAATCTAAAAAAAGAAAAGCAGATCACTCTGCCAGAACAATTTACGTTGGAAATCTGTTTTGATTTCCATCAAACAGTGTTTGAAATATTCATTTCAGGCACGTTTACTACGAAAATGACAGACCCATTTTCTTTAAACAGCACCTGAAACTATTGTTTCAGGCACGTTT
>CAZBGM010000198.1:0-1893 GCA_964491505.1 uncultured Methanomicrobiaceae archaeon
GGATGGCGTTCTCCTTTACGGGTGCCCCGGCCCATCATCTGCTCAAACAGAATCCGGGATTTCACGAACCGGAGAAACACAATAAACTCCAAATCAGGAATATCAACACCGGTCGAAAGCATATCCACTGTCACCACAACACCGGGATTTGGCCGGTTCCGAAATTCCCTGATATGCTGAATGGGTCGATCTACTTTGCCGGTGATCTTCTGCACAAAAGAATCTCCCTGCCCAAAGATATCACGGGCAAGGTCCACCAGTTGATCCGCGTGGGAGATGTGGGGAATATCCTGCACGGCAAAGATGAGCGTCTTCGGGAACCGCCCGCAGCGTTCCTGATGGTCATCGGCGTAGCACCGGATCTCTTCGAGTATCTTCCGGTTGGAATCAACCGAGGTAATCTTCCGCTCAATCTCCGGTGTCGGGAACTCACGTTCATCCTCAAGAACATCAATCTCCTGAAGTCCGGTCTCTGGGTCGATGACATCAACCGTTTCGCCTTCCTGCAGGAAGATGCCGTTCATCCTCACCCCGGAATCAATGGCGACAATATCATAATCGACCAGAAAGCCGTCGCGGACCGCTTCCTCGTAGGTGTAGCGGTACACAATGTCCCGGAAATAGGCTGTCGTATGCGAAGCCGGTGTTGCCGTAAGCCCGACCTTGATGGCATCAAAGTGGTCGAGGGTATTTCGCCAGATTGAGAGTTCTTTTGACGTATAGCCCCGGTGGCATTCGTCAGCAATGATAAGATCGAAGGCGTGGATGGGAATGTTGAGTTTTTCATTCTCCTCATCATCCGCTGACTCGTCACAACCATGGATTGCCCCCTCTCTCCCGAAGAGTTTGATAGTCAGTGCCTGAATCGTGGAGACAAAGACAAAACTGTGGCCGGGCTGAGGGTCCGTAAAATACGATTTGGGCATGATACTTGCACTGAAGGTCTCATTTTCATCAAGATCGCCGGGATGAAATGCCTGGCTGTAGACCTCATAGGTCTGGTCGAACTTCAGTCCCTGTTCAGTCTCAAACGAGGAAAATGCCCGGATCGCCTGCGTTGCGAGCGCCCGCCGGTCAACCAGAAAGAGGATGCGTTTTGCCAGACCCGCTTTCATCAGCCGGTAGATGAGGTTTACAACTGTGTAGGTTTTACCAGTTCCGGTCGCCATTGCAAGCATCATAGTGCGCTTGTTCTCAGAAATGCCCTGGCCTATGGCGTTTCCTGCCTCGCACTGGTAATACCGCATCATGGGATTATCGGGCACGTCGAAAAACCCGGAACATGACGCAGAAGAAGCAATAGAAGAACCCGCTGTCAGTCGTTCAAGCAGGGCATCAGGGGTATGAAAACCGGAAATCCGCCGGGAACGGTTCAGCGGTTGCCTCACATCGTGATGCCAGAAAACCTCGCCGTTTGTAGAATAGAGAAACGGAACACGAAGTCCGTCGAAACTGAACGGATTTTCAGGAATCCCTCTGGCGTAACGTTCAGCCTGAGTAAGCACATTCTGCGGACCGAGACTGACCTTTTTTGCCTCGACAACGCCGATAATCAGACCATTTACGCAGAGAGCGTAGTCAGCCGGCCCGTTTTCAGTGGGATATTCCTCAATAGCACACCGGGCATAAGCTGAGAGATCCTTATTGTTGTCAAACGGAACTACCTTCCAGCCCGCTGCCTCAAGTTTGGGGTCGATTCGTTTTTTCCGGGTCAGATGTTCACTCTCTTTCATGCCGGTGCCTCAGGATAATCGAAGTCACATAAATGACAAATTCAATTCATAGTTGACTCGATCAACACTATATAAGAACCTTATGAAATCAGTTTGATAGTGCCGGAAAACACCAGCAATTCTTCAGTACAGACCCGGAGATCCTGAACTGAAACAACCA
>CAZBGM010000199.1:0-1853 GCA_964491505.1 uncultured Methanomicrobiaceae archaeon
AGGCGCTCTGCATAGAGCATGCCACTCGCCCCGGTAATTCCGACTACAAATTTGCCTGACATCAAAATCGCAACCTGTGGTTAGTTTCGTCCTTAAGTAAAAACTAATTTGTCCTGACGCGTGGGTTTTTTCAGGTGCAGCACCGCTTCGGCCGCCTGTTCAACCTGATCGCGGCACGCTGCGGGAGTGTACACGCCCAAGCGCCAATAGCCCCGCCGGGTTGCATCTAACGTGCTGACCTGCGGCGAGAGTTCATCGAGAGGCACCAGATCATGGTGGTTTCGTACCTTGACCGCCATTCTGATCGTTGAGGGGAACGCCGGAATATCCACCAGCACCTCTTCGGGTAAAACACCTGCCACTTCGGCTATTTCTTCAGCGACGAGGCGGTTACCAGCGATGTCTGGTTCATCCGAAAAGACGGTCGACGGCACCCGATCCTGCCCTACATAGACCGCCCGTTTATAGAGCCGCCGGGACAGAATCCGGTCAAGAAATGCCCGTGCCTCAGCAGACGGCGAGGAGGTCATGGTGCAGATAAACGCCGCATCATCAAGACCTACCAGCTTTGCCGCTTCGCCGGTTCCGACAGCTTTCAGGTGCTCCTGTATGGCCTGAAGAATCATGCTCTCGGCAATCCGGCTGACGTGATGGAAGTAGACCGCCGGGCGCATAAGAGTCCGGGCAAGGAGCAGGGATTCTGCCGACTGAATACCGTTCTCTTTTAAGACGAGCCCTTCCGAAGTCATGATGGTCGAATACATCAGGCGGTCAGGATCCACCGTCCCGTATGGCACCCCGGTGTAATGGGCATCCCGCATCAGGTAATCCATCCGGTCCACGTCCAGATCCCCGTGGATGATGCCCGAAAGGGGATGGTCCCCATTCACCATCGCATCAATCTCAGCGGCGGTAATCCCGGCCTCATTAAGCCCCCGTTCTATCGCCGGGTCGTCCAGCAGGGTTGCAATATCCTGATGGCCGCTGCGGGCAGTATAGGCCTGAATAATTGGTTCGGTGGCGTGGGAATACGGGGAGTGCCCGATGTCGTGAAGGAGACCTGACGCCGCAACGAGGAGCATCTCTTCTTTTGCAAGCCCAAGCTCCTCAGACATCTTCATCGCAAGGTGCATGGTGCCAAGCGAATGTTCGAAGCGGGTGTGGTTGGCGCCGGGGTAAACAAGATGCGAGAACCCAAGCTGCCGGATATAGCGCAGTCGCTGGACCGGCGGAGAATCAAGAATTGAAAGCAGCTGTTTTGGCACCCGCACCTGCCCATGGACGGGGTCTCTGATGACTTTCATAGCGACCCACGCCACCGTTTAAGACCCGACAGATACCGTCGAACCATCACCGCGGCCTGCTCCGGTGGAATCTGGCACTCTTCTGCCAGCATCGGGGTGCAACGGTCTATCATCCCCTCCGGTGTCATATCCGGCTCGGTAAAGACACCCTGCTGATAACAGTGACAGCAGTAGCATTCACTCGCCGTCCCGTCCTGTTCTGTGCCAAAATCTTCCCCGTTATTCATCGGCATGCCACAACTCTGACAGACCGGCACGACGCTTTCACTCCATCGCTTCAGGTGGGGAATCTGAAGGGCAACGAAATCCCGAGCCTTTACAGGCGCCATCCCATAGAGTTCAGAGAGCACCCTCGCTGCCCGGTCGAGCATCCCGTCCAGGGTAAGATCGGGTTCGGTAAACCGGCCGTTTGTGTAACAGTACTGGCAGTAGACCGGGCTTTTTGTCCCGTCAGCTTCCGTGCCCCGGTCCCCGTCATCAATAAGCGGCATACCACAACTCTGGCAGACCGCTGCTGTTTGTTCCATGCGTTATCCTGTGATCTACCTT
>CAZBGM010000200.1:0-1847 GCA_964491505.1 uncultured Methanomicrobiaceae archaeon
GTAACTATCCTTTTCCGGCAGTTTTGTCACCGGATTATCACCGACTGTCGGAGCCGTTACCTGCACACCGGCATTCTCAAGAGCGTCAATAAAGAGGCTTCGGGCAAATACACCCGGCACCATCACATGAGAGGTGGTATTGACCGGTGCGGCATCGAGCGGCATCGTGCCGGTGATGGTAATCGTTTTCTGCCCGGTGTAGTCAGGAATGGAAAGCATCTTCTCAGAACCGATAGCACCCGTAACAATCGCATTTTCTATAGTATACGCAGAGGATTTCGGGCGCCAGTCAACCTGTGCCGGTTCGCCTTCCTTCCCCGGTGCAATCGTGATATCGATCAAATTGTCATTGATAACAATCGGGGTTACCGGATTGTCATCCGCAAAATACATCGTTTCAAAGAGTCGGTCATCAATGATCACATCATCTGCCGAAGAGATGCCGGACGCTGCAACCTGCGCCGCGAGATCATTCAATCCGGAGAGTGGATCCGTTTCTGTCAGAATACAGCTCCCGAACGGACCCGCATCCACATGGTCTGAATCGGTGAATTCGAGCGTGCCATCCGCACGTTCTCTGCCACCCATCGCCAGATCGCCTGAAGCCACAAGAATAAGCGTATCATCCTCACGGTAGACCGGCGTTACAAACCGGTAGTCGGGACCCAGTGTTTCAAGAACAGTTGAGACAGTGAAGACCTTTGTCGTTGAACCCGGCGTAAAGAGCATGTTGTCATTCATTGCGAGAACAACCTCACCTGAATCCAGATCCTGTGCCATCATACCCCAGGACGCATACTTATAGACATCCTGACTCATCACGCTGTCAATTGTTTCTTTGAGCGCCGGTGCTGTTATATCTGCACCCTGCGCTGGCGAGGTCTCTTCGCCGGTGTACCCCGCTGTTGCGAGGCACATGGCAAGAATTATGAGAAGAGAACCAAGTAGGAACGTAGTCCGTCCGGCAGAAATCTTCCTAAAATGACGTTTCATTAAAGAAACTCCAATCCGGAGAGGGATAAATATTCCTTTTCTGCTCCTAAACGGATGGATGATTCAGATTAGAACAATGCAAAAGATACCTTTTTTTCCCTGTCTGCCGAACAGATGGCGTAAGGTAATACCTATGTTTCAGAAGGTTATCGTAGCAATTGACGGTTCAGAGCCGGGAGAAAAGGCACTGGCCGTTGCCCTTGAGAATGTGCCGCTCTGGAATGCCGAACTTCACGCAGTCCATGTCGTGCATCACGGATTCTATTCCACCTCGGTCGTTGATCCGAATCTGGGAGTAGCCGATCCAACGAATGAGTATGTCTTTGAGATGATCAAGAAAGAAGGCGAAGCAATCATGAAAAAGGTTGAGGAGACAGCTCAGGAGAAGGGTGTGGATCTCATATCGCACATCAGAATCGGCGATGCCCGTGACGAGATCCTAAGCCTTGTAGAAGAGTTAGATGCGGATCTTATCATCATGGGATCAACGGGCAAAGGAAAGGCAAAACGCCTGCTCCTCGGAAGTGTCAGCTCAGCGATTATCGCCAACAGCAAGACCGCAACGCTGGTTATTCACTAATATAGTGGCGACGTTTGGCACTATATGGAGAAAAACAGACATTTGCAGAATGTGTGTGTTTCGACTATAGTATAGTTCATCCCTTTTTTCCGGACTCAGGCTTCAAAATGGCCCGTCCTGCTCAAAGCTCCGGCCAAACCGCAGCGCGAGCTCAGCTTTGTAGAGTTCCTTGCCCAGATAGGCGGCGTGGTCCAGAAACGAGATATTTCCGGCAGCGAGAATCGCAGCAAAAACCTCCTCCCACGTCGTTCCGGTGTACGCAACATCTTTGAGG
>CAZBGM010000201.1:0-1847 GCA_964491505.1 uncultured Methanomicrobiaceae archaeon
CCTCAAAGATGTTGCGTACACCGGAACGACGTGGGAGGAGGTTTTTGCTGCGATTATTGCTGCCGGAAATATCTCGCTTCTGGACCACGCCGCCTACTTGGGCAAGGAACTCTATAAAGCAGAGCTCGGACTGCGATTTGGCCGGAGCTTTGAGCAGGACGGTCCGTTCTGAAGCCTTAGTCCTGAAAAAAGGGATGAACTATACTATAGTCGAAAAACACACATTCTGCGAATGTCTGTTTTTCTCCATATAGTGCCGAAAGTCGCCACTATATTAGTGAATAACCAGCGTTGCGGTCTTGCTGTTGGCGATAATCGCTGAGCTGACACTTCCGAGGAGCAGGCGTTTTGCCTTTCCTTTGCCCGTTGATCCCATGATGATAAGATCCGCATCTAACTCTTCTACAAGGCTTAGGATCTCGTCACGGGCATCGCCGATTCTGATGTGCGATATGAGATCCACACCCTTCTCCTGAGCTGTCTCCTCAACCTTTTTCATGATTGCTTCGCCTTCTTTCTTGATCATCTCAAAGACATACTCATTCGTTGGATCGGCTACTCCCAGATTCGGATCAACGACCGAGGTGGAATAGAATCCGTGATGCACGACATGGACTGCGTGAAGTTCGGCATTCCAGAGCGGCACATTCTCAAGGGCAACGGCCAGTGCCTTTTCTCCCGGCTCTGAACCGTCAATTGCTACGATAACCTTCTGAAACATAGGTATTACCTTACGCCATCTGTTCGGCAGACAGGGAAAAAAAGGTATCTTTTGCATTGTTCTAATCTGAATCATCCATCCGTTTAGGAGCAGAAAAGGAATATTTATCCCTCTCCGGATTGGAGTTTCTTTAATGAAACGTCATTTTAGGAAGATTTCTGCCGGACGGACTACGTTCCTACTTGGTTCTCTTCTCATAATTCTTGCCATGTGCCTCGCAACAGCGGGGTACACCGGCGAAGAGACCTCGCCAGCGCAGGGTGCAGATATAACAGCACCGGCGCTCAAAGAAACAATTGACAGCGTGATGAGTCAGAATGTCTATAAGTATGCGACCTGGGGCATGATGGCACAGGATCTGGATTCGGGCGAAGTCGTTCTCGCAATGAATGACGACATGCTCTTTACGCCGGGTTCGACGACGAAGGTCTTCACTGTCTCAACTGTTCTTGAAACACTGGGGCCTGACTACCGGTTTGTAACGCCGGTCTACCGTGAAGATGATACGCTTATTCTTGTGGCTTCCGGCGATCTGGCGATGGGTGGCAGAGAACGTGCGGATGGCACGCTCGAATTCACAAACTCAGATCACGTGGATGCGGGTCCGTTCGGGAGCTGTATTCTGACAGAAACGGATCCACTCTCTGGACTGAATGATCTCGCGGCGCAGGTTGCAGCGTCCGGAATCTCTTCGGCAGATGATGTGATCATTGATGACCGGCTCTTTGAAACGATGTTTTTTGCCGATGATAATCCGGTAACGCCGATTGTTATCAATGACAATTTAATCGATATCACGATTGCACCGGGGAAGGAAGGCGAACCGGCACAGGTTAACTGGCGCCCGAAATCCTCTGCGTATACCTTAGAGAATGCGATTATCACGGGTGCTGCCGGTTCTGATAAGATGCTTTCCATTCCTGACTACACCGGAAAGGAGACAATCACCATCAGCGGCACGATGCCGCTCGACGCCGCGCCGGTCAATATCACCTCTCATGTGATGGTGCCGGGTATCTTTGCCCGAAGCCTGTTCATTGACGCTCTTGAGAATGCCGGCGTGCAGGTAATGGCTCCGACAGTCGGTGATAATCCGGTGACAAAACTGCCGGAAAAGGATAGTTAC
>CAZBGM010000202.1:0-1826 GCA_964491505.1 uncultured Methanomicrobiaceae archaeon
ACATTGGGATTGGAGGAGTTATGATTAATGGAATATTCAGACAACCACATGTCTCTATTATACGTTGACGATGAACCCATACTGCTGGAAGTAACAAAACAATATCTGGAAAATAAATGTAATTTTTCAGTAGCCACTGCTTCATCTGCAATAGAAGCGCTTAACCGGATTCAGGAGCAAAAATACGATGCAATCATATCAGACTACCAGATGCCTGAGATGGATGGTCTTGAATTTCTAAGAAAACTCCGTGCTGAAGGAAATACGACTCCTTTTATTATCTTTACCGGCAGAGGCAGGGAAGAGGTCGCCATTGAAGCGCTCAATGCCGGTGCTGATTACTACCTCCATAAGGGGGGAAAACCAAAGGTTCAGTTTGGAGAACTCCAGAACTTTGTCTACCAGGCAGTTAAAAAAAACAGGGCAGAGAAGGGACTCCTTGAAAATGAACAACGAATGGCAGATATCATCAATTTCCTGCCGGATGCCACCTTTGCAATTGATAATGAAGGACGGATTATTGCATGGAACCGGGCAATTGAGGAGATGACCGGCTCTCCTGCATCTGAGATGCTGGGGAAAGGCGACTATGAATATACACTCCCCTTTTACAATAAACGCCACCCGGTCCTGATTGATCTCGTTCTTCATGAAGAACTTCGCAAAGAGGTACCTTATAATGTGCTCAACTATGAAAACAGAAAAAAGTGCTTTGCTGAAATATTCATACCCCATTTTCGCGAAGGGAAGGGAGCGCATCTGTGGTTTGTCGCTTCACCTCTTTATGATACTGATGGCAATATCACCGGTGCCATTGAATCCATACGGGATATCACTAAGCGGAAAAATAGTGAAACTGATCTGATAACACTGAATAAAAAACTCAATCTTCTTTCATCTGTCACCCGCCACGACATTGTCAACCAGCTTTCCGGCCTGATGATTTATGAAGAGATGCTGAACGATAATCTAAGCGAGGAAAAAGTCAAAAATTACCTCGAACCAATGATTGTCGCCACTGAAAAGATCGAACGCATTATTGCCTTCACTCATGATTACCAGGTTCTTGGCGTTCAGGGCCCTACATGGCAGTCGGTTGCATCATGCATCACTGATAGTGGCATAAAAGTAAAGGCTGATACCGGCACACTGGAAATTTTTGCTGATCCAATGCTTGCTAAAGTTTCCTTAATTCTTTCTGAAAACGCCGTTCGGCATGGCGAACATGCGACTGAAATGAACGTTTCTTTTCATGAAAAGGAAGGGAAGGGCATTCTTGTCATTGAAGACAATGGTGTCGGAATAGCGGATAATATGAAAGAAAGTATTTTCGAGCATGGCGTAGGATTAAACACCGGGTTCGGACTGTTCATGGCAAAAGAGATCCTTGAGATCACTGGCATCAGCATCTCTGAGACGGGCACTGAAGGAAAAGGTGCCCGGTTTGAAATAACAGTGCCGGAAGGCGGATACAGGTTCGGGAACTGATAGGATTTATACTATTTTTAACAGTGTTGGACAGCCCCAACGCTCTTGGAGAGTTCAGACTGACTGAGAACATTCTGTTACTGATTGAGTCATAGCATAATACGTTTGATGAGGCTCTCATAGGTTCAGTATGTCAGGAGCTCTTCAGTTCCAGCCGGAATCGTGCCCATGAATAAAGTGATAGGCGACGATTAGAGGCATTTCTTGGTTTTCAGGTTCATTATCCCAATATTTCGCCCCGAATATTTTAACAGGGCAATATCCCGTGAAGTGAATACTTCCAGAGACCTCGGACTACGTTTAAGGTGATGCTCCGCAAATCTGATTAAACATGGTAA
>CAZBGM010000203.1:0-1804 GCA_964491505.1 uncultured Methanomicrobiaceae archaeon
AGCGGCAGATCGAGCTCATGCAGGATCTTGGTGTCACTGCAATTGCCTGCACGCCTTCCTATCTCGTGCACATCAACGATACCGCAAAGAAGATGGGCATCTCTATAAAAGACGACACGCTCCTTCGTATCGCTGTTCTTGGTGCCGAACCCTGGTCCGAGAAGATGCGGGAACGCATTGAAGAAGAGATGGACATCCGTGCGATTAACATCTATGGCACGAGCGAGCTTTCCGGGCCGATGTTTACAGAATGCTCAGAAAGGGATGGCATGCACATCTGGGGTGACATTGCGCTTATTGAGATTGTAGATCCTGACACTGGCGAACCCCTGCCGAACGGTGTGAAAGGTGAACTGGTCTTTACAATGTTACAGAAAGAGGCGCTCCCGATTATCAGGTACCGGACCGGGGATATTACCCTGATTATGGACGAGCCCTGCCCCTGTGGACGGACGCATCCGAAGGTTGCCCGTCTGATGGGACGGGTGGATGATATGCTCATCATTCGTGGTATCAACGTCTTCCCGTCACAGGTTGAGCATGCTCTGCTCAGCATTCCTGAAGTTTCGGGACACTTTATGATTGAGGTTTCCCGGAAAGGGGCGCTTGACAATATGCTCGTCAGGGTTGAAATGAATCCTGAGGCGTTCTCAGACAGGATTGACGACCTCATTGCCATTAAGCAGAAGGTCCATCATACCCTGAAGGGGTCCTTAAATGTAGCAGCAGACGTGGACATCGCCGCACCGGGGTCACTTCCCCGGTTTGAGGGAAAAGCAAAAAGGGTCATAGACCGGAGGAATATATAATGGAGTCAGAATTTATCATTAGACAGATATCGATCTTTTCAGAGAACAAACCGGGCCGTCTTGCATCGGTGGCAAAGGCACTACAGGAAGAAGGCATCAACATTTTTGCCTTCTCCATTGCGGAAGCAAATGGGTTTGGCGTGATTCGGGCAATCGTCAACCGGGCAGAGGATGCCCATAAGAAGCTCACAGAGCTGGGATTTATGGTCTCTTTTACGGATGTTATCGCCGTAAAGATGCGGGATCAACCGGGCGGTCTCTATGAAACCGCAGTAATGCTTGGTGATGCAGGCATCAATATCACCTACTCCTATGCTTACTCAGGACGGGATGGTGCGGTGCTGATTATCAGAGTTGACGAAGTTGAAGATGCAATTCGTGCCATCAAAGAGCACGGTGGCGAACTGATCTCAAATAATCTGTTCACATAAAAAAATTTTAAAAAAACAGCCGTCAGAGAACCTTCCAAGGTTCTCTCACCTGTCTTTTTTGAGCTTAAAACTCTCAATTCTGCTATACAAAGCGAGAAGCGGTTTTCCCAGGAGACGCATCACAGAAAACATCGGCAGGCGCATACAGCCCAAGCTTGCCACTTCACGAAATCCCTCAGATTGTGCAGAAACAGAATTTGACAGTTCCAGATATTTGAAAAAAATTCTAGCAAAAAATCCTCATTTTTGGGCTTGAATTTCAGACGAAACTGTTATTATGGCAAGATAAGCCGGATTTCACCCACAAATATAGTCTAACTGTCAAATTCAATATTGACTATTTTAGAAATTTTACGGGTAAAAAGCACATCATTAGGCCAACTGTCAAACTTGGGATACAGCCAAGTCCGAGGGCAGAAACGTCCTTCCCACTTTTTGGCATCCACTGGCATTGCATCTTTTCAGCCTATCTGGGTACGGATTATTTCTTCTCCCATTTCAGAAGCTCCGTTACTTCCGGGAGTGTCTTCCCGCGTCGTATCTCTTCACGGATACGGACCTCGG
>CAZBGM010000204.1:0-1779 GCA_964491505.1 uncultured Methanomicrobiaceae archaeon
CTTGCGCGATGCGAGCAGCCCGAGTTTCCCCGAGGGTGCGAGTGAGCAGAAGGGGGCGGGTTTGTGGTTGGTGTCGCGAACGAGGAAAAGGTTGAGGCAGTTTATTTGTTACTCTTGTAGATGTTCAGGCCAATCTTGATCTCATCTCTGTCAGGCACAGAGATATTGCCTTCGGTCGAAGCAATAGTGATTGATTTTCCGGATTTTGACGGGCCAAATTCCTTTGAGAGGTCTACTTTCATGATGAGGATGTTACCGTCAAGGGTCATTTCGATGTTCTTCATAGAGAGTATTCTGTCGTGATCCAGATTGAACCTTTCTTCTGTTTGATTAACTTTATCGCATGATAAATAGCATATCATAGTATGGTGGTTGGTGCTTGTCTTCTGATCTGACATTTATTACAAACGAACCGGGAAATACCCTGCTTGACCGGTTTCGTGTCCTTATAAAAGATACAACCTTTTTCGACTGTCTTGTAGGTTATTTTTATTCCAGCGGTTTCTATGCCCTTGAACCTGCTCTTATCAACACTGAGAAAATACGGATCTTAATCGGCATCAGCACCAACAAAGCCACATATGAACTCATTCAGGAATCCCACGGCGGAGATGGGACAAAAAACCTGTATTCATACAAAGAGATCAAGGATCAATATACCGCCCGTGTCAAAGAGGAGATGGACGGATCAGAAGATACCATTGACACTGAAACTGGCATCCGCACCTTTATCGAGTGGTTACGGAATGGAAAGCTTGAGATTCGGGTATATCCGTCTGAGAAGATTCATGCAAAGCTGTATGTGATGACTTTTAAGGAGGAAGATCGCGACGACGGCCGGGTTATTACCGGGTCAAGCAACTTTTCACAGTCCGGCCTCCAGCAGAATATTGAATTCAACTGCGAGCTTAAAAACCAGTCAGATTATACGTTTGCACTGGATAAATTCAACGAACTCTGGGAACAGGGAGATGACGTTTCAGATGAATATGTTGAGACAATTCAGCACCAGACCTGGCTCAACGATGAAATCAAGCCTTATGAGTTGTATCTGAAGTTTCTGTATGAGTACTTGAAGGAGAAGATCAATCTCGACAAACTGGACCCCGGTAATACGTATCTTCCTGAAGGGTTTATGGATTTACAGTATCAGAAGGACGCTGTTCAGGACGCAAAACTGAAACTTGAAGAGTATGGTGGTGTCTTCATCTCAGATGTTGTGGGCCTTGGGAAGACCTATATTGCGACGATGCTTGCCCAACAGCTTGATGGCCGGACACTGGTGCTTGCCCCGCCGATGCTGATTGATAAGGACAATCTTGGTTCATGGCCAAATGCTTTTTCAGATTTTGGTGTACGGCAGGCAGACTTTGAATCAGTTGGTAAGCTGGACAAAGTGCTTGCACGGGGGACAGAAAAATACCGGAATGTTATCATTGACGAGGCACACCGTTTCCGGAATGAGATGACACAGACCTATGAGCTGTTGTATAAGATCTGCCGGGGCAAACGGGTCATTCTGGTGACGGCAACACCTCTGAATAATAGTCCAAACGATATTTTAAGCCAGATTAAACTTTTTCAGAATGCGAAACGTTCCACGCTCCCAAATCCGAATGTGAGGAACCTTACCCGGTATTTCAACAACCTCCAGAACCGACTTGACGGGCTGGACCGGCAGAGAGACAAGGACGCCTATATGGCTGTTGTGAAGGAAAATGCTGAAGATATCCGAGAGAATGTATTGCAGTATCTAATGGTTCGGCGCACCCGGAGCAG
>CAZBGM010000205.1:0-1768 GCA_964491505.1 uncultured Methanomicrobiaceae archaeon
TATACGAGTACTTCCGCATAGTCTGTGGGCAGGGCATTTCCACCTGTCGGGGCGGTTGCATCATCCGTTGTGAACTGCCACTTTATCTTTTTCTTTAGGTTATTTCTCGAGTTCTGTCAGGTCCGTTCATTAATTAACTAAAAAACCTGTGGATTTTTCAAAATGACCTAAACGAGTTCTTCAATATAAGATTTAGACTAATCAATATTCTCTTCCAGAAATCTTGAAATAGATGAAACCATAATTTCATATTTAGATTGGATAATTACGGAGAAGATATTAACGCAATATGAAAAATATCCTGATGAACCGGATCCCGGCTTAGATGGAGCAATTTTTTTGGGATGGCTGAAAAAGCGGGGATCAATGAGAAGAATAAAGGATTGTGAACGAAAATGTGAGGAAAACGGATTCACTGCGAAAGAATTTATCAAAAAGATGGGTCACGAAAAAATTCGTTTCGCAATGACAGGGAATGGAAATAAGATAATACAACTTGTCGATAAACCCTGGGCTGATCGATGGATGGTTTATTATGATGCTGAGGTTCCTCATCACAGGCATTGGACTTACCTTTAAAAAAATGAGGGTTATCAGCAAACATTTATGGGTGGTGCACTATAGATACTAAGAGCAGGAGGAAGTAAATGACAAAAGAGGGTTTTCCGGTCTTGACTGCTGAGGAAGAGATGTACCTAAATGAGCCATATGGCGGCTTATTCGGTAACTCAGTAATGGCAAAAGTCGTAGAAGAACTTGTTGCGGATCCTACGATGGATTATCGTCCCAAATACCTTGTTGATGTTACTGGGAATTCAGAAGGATCAATCAGTAAAGTTCTTAAAAAATTGTTGAAACTCGGGCTTATAGAGAATAAAATTAATAGTAAACATCCGGTATACAGAGTCAGAGTGGAATCTAAAAAATTTGCAGCACTCTCATTTCTGGCATATGCAATGCTTGATGATCGTGAAGTGTCTGATTGTATGAATCTGGCAATTAGTGACTATTACAATTCGGTGCTTAGAGAAGACTATGAACCACAAGCAATTGCAAATTCGGACAATTGGGTTGCCCAACCGGGAATTGTGTGTGAAGATGAAAGTGAATACAAGACAATTTCAGCGAGTGCATAGATATGACTGAAGACATAAAGACCAAAGGTACAGAATCGATGACAATCGATATCAGCGAAATGTACAAGTACAAAAAAGAAGATTTAATGACTGACATTTCATCCAGTGCTTATTCCAATCTTGCATATGTGCAGGCAACTCACAGGGATCTGTATATTGATTTTCTTGAGATGCCTGGAATCAAGAAAGATGATGGAAAAATGCATGTGAACGGTACAAGAATCTATATGTCCCACTCGGCAGCTCAGAAGCTCTCAAAAGCAATATCAGGAATCTTGAAGACTGTTCATTCCGAGGGTGAGATGGAAATTTACATGCCAGAAGATAATCAGGAGCCCGTCCTTTCGACAGAGGTACGGCAAGTATCTTCTAAAAATAAAAATTAATTTCTGATTTTCAAAACAATATTTTGAATAATATCAGCTACCTCTTATTTTCGACAGTATCGTTTCAATATTCGAACTTTGTTTTCTTATTTTTATTAAAGTGTCAATCAATTCAGAAAGACTCAGGTCTTCACTTTGGCTATCGCCTTCATCTGGTTCAGCCTAAAAAGGAGTCTTCACATTAACCCAACTTTGACAGTCCGCCTATAGAGGTGCTTTATGCCCGTAAAATATCAAAAATAGTCG
>CAZBGM010000206.1:0-1753 GCA_964491505.1 uncultured Methanomicrobiaceae archaeon
GAGAGGGATCGTTTAAGAGGTCCATGCCACACCGTGTCTCACCGATGATGCCACAGTGCCCATGGTCAGTATATCCACAGGCACAGACATCAGTAATAATCATCAGATCCGGTGCAGCAACTTTCATTGCCCGCACTACGCTCTGAATGATGGCATGGTCGAGAAACGCCTGTGTTGCGATGGCATCTTTTTCAGCTGGAATACCAAAAAGGAGAACTGCGCGGATTCCTGCTTCACGCACCTCTTCTGCCAGTCGGCCCGCCATCACAAGCGGGAACCGGTACTGCCCCGGCATCGAGCTGATGGCCACGGGTTGTTCGATGGTCTCATCAAAGAAGAGCGGCAGGATCAGATCATCCTTTGTTACCCGGTTCTCCTTCAGAAGCGGCTGTATTGTTCGCTTCCTGAGTCTTCTTAATCGTCTTTGTGGAAACATAATCGTGTACCTTCGGTTAATGCTGTTACCAGTGATTCCGCTCCTTCAAGTTCGCCGCACTCCGCACTGGACCGCACGGAGAACGTCACATCGGTGAGTAATTTTTTAGAGAGCACCCGGGTAAGGTCATCGATAATTTCGCGGAGGGCTTCTTCATCGTTGCCTTTTCCAATCCGTGAAAGAGCTCTGTCCCGTTCACGCATCCGTATCGCTTCGGCCCAGGTATGCAGCCGTGCCAGCATATTGTTTGCCTGAGTCCGGTTGACGAGACTTATGAACTGCTCGATCTCTTCATCAAGGATCTCTCCTGCTGCCTCTGCCTCACGTCGCCGGGCATTATGATTCTCTTCACTGACGGATCGCAGGTCGTCAATCGTATAGAGCTGTAAGCCTTCAATCTCACAAACACATTCTTCAACGTCTCGGGGCTGAGCAATGTCGATGACAATCAGAGGTCCCGGTTCCTCGTCTTGGGGCCACTGCCGTCGTTCAAGCGCACCGCAGAGTGGTTCACATTTGATGACCGGATGCGGCGCTGCTGTGCAGGTGATAATCACGTCAGACAGCGCGATGTAATTATAAAGTTCATCGAACTTTACCGCTTTCCCGTCAATCTCTTCGGCAAGTTCAAGCGCACGGTCAAAGGACCGGTTGGTCACATAAATGGCAGTCAGGTGTTTGGCTGCAAGCGCCTGAGTGACAAGTTTTCCCATCTCCCCGGCGCCAACCACTAGAATATGTTTCCCGGCAAGTGACCCCAGCATACCCTCGGCAAGCTGTACGGCTGCCGAGCCAATTGAGACGGCTCCTTTGTTGATCTGAGTCTTTTTTCGAACTTCAACCCCAGCATGGGCTGCCTTTGTAACACAGAGTTCAATAAGGGGTGAGCAGGTGCCGTTCTCCTGTGAGAGAGCAAGGCTCTTTTTGAGCTGACCTAGGATTTGGTCCTCACCCATAATCATCGAGTCCATGCCAGCAGCAAGCTCAAGGAGATGGCGGAGCACTGCCGTCCCCTCACAGATAGTATAGCCTTCCCGACTGCTTTCTTCCAGAAAAGTATTCAGTTCGTTCCCGGTTCCCTGCACAAAGATCTCTATACGGTTACAGGTCTGGAGCAAAACCACTCCTTTGAACCGTTCCCGTGCAGATAGCAGAAATGCTGGTTCGTCGTCATACCGAAATGTTTCAAGTGCCTGAACATCGGCGCTGTGATGGCTAATCCCTGCACAGGCAATCGGGGTAAAGAGTCGGTTTGTCACAATTGGTAGGCCTCCATGACATACGCGAGGGCGGCGGCGGTGCCTTCGTTAAGTTTTT
>CAZBGM010000207.1:0-1753 GCA_964491505.1 uncultured Methanomicrobiaceae archaeon
GAGAGGGATCGTTTAAGAGGTCCATGCCACACCGTGTCTCACCGATGATGCCACAATGTCCATGGTCAGTATATTCACAGGCACAGACATCAGTGATAATCATCAAATCCGGTGCTGCGACTTTCATTGCCCGCACTACGCTCTGAATAATGGCATGGTCGAGAAACGCCTGTGTTGCGATGGCATCTTTTTCAGCCGGAATACCAAAAAGGAGAACAGCACGGATACCGGCTTCACGTACCTCTTCTGCCAGTCGGCCCGCCATCACAAGCGGGAACCGGTACTGTCCCGGCATCGAGCTGATGGCCACGGGTTGTTCGATGGTCTCATCAAAGAAGAGCGGCAGGATCAGATCATCCTTTGTTACCCGGTTCTCCTTCAGAAGCGGCTGTATTGTTCGCTTCCTGAGTCTTCTTAATCGTCTTTGTGGAAACATAATCGTGTACCTTCGGTTAATGCTGTTACCAGTGATTCCGCTCCTTCAAGTTCGCCGCACTCCGCACTGGACCGCACGGAGAACGTCACATCGGTGAGTAATTTTTTAGAGAGCACCCGGGTAAGGTCATCGATAATTTCGCGGAGGGCTTCTTCATCGTTGCCTTTTCCAATCCGTGAAAGAGCTCTGTCCCGTTCACGCATCCGTATCGCTTCGGCCCAGGTATGCAGCCGTGCCAGCATATTGTTTGCCTGAGTCCGGTTGACGAGACTTATGAACTGCTCGATCTCTTCATCAAGGATCTCTCCTGCTGCCTCTGCCTCACGTCGCCGGGCATTATGATTCTCTTCACTGACGGATCGCAGGTCGTCAATCGTATAGAGCTGTAAGCCTTCAATCTCACAAACACATTCTTCAACGTCTCGGGGCTGAGCAATGTCGATGACAATCAGAGGTCCCGGTTCCTCGTCTTGGGGCCACTGCCGTCGTTCAAGCGCACCGCAGAGTGGTTCACATTTGATGACCGGATGCGGCGCTGCTGTGCAGGTGATAATCACGTCAGACAGCGCGATGTAATTATAAAGTTCATCGAACTTTACCGCTTTCCCGTCAATCTCTTCGGCAAGTTCAAGCGCACGGTCAAAGGACCGGTTGGTCACATAAATGGCAGTCAGGTGTTTGGCTGCAAGCGCCTGAGTGACAAGTTTTCCCATCTCCCCGGCGCCAACCACTAGAATATGTTTCCCGGCAAGTGACCCCAGCATACCCTCGGCAAGCTGTACGGCTGCCGAGCCAATTGAGACGGCTCCTTTGTTGATCTGAGTCTTTTTTCGAACTTCAACCCCAGCATGGGCTGCCTTTGTAACACAGAGTTCAATAAGGGGTGAGCAGGTGCCGTTCTCCTGTGAGAGAGCAAGGCTCTTTTTGAGCTGACCTAGGATTTGGTCCTCACCCATAATCATCGAGTCCATGCCAGCAGCAAGCTCAAGGAGATGACGTAGCACTGCCGTCCCCTCACAGATAGTATAGCCTTCCCGACCACTTTCTTCCAGAAAAGTATTCAGTTCGTCCCCGGTGCCCTGCACAAAGATCTCTATACGGTTACAGGTCTGGAGCAAAACGACTCCTTTGAATCGTTCCCGTGCAGATAGCAGAAATGCTGGTTCATCGTCATACCGAAATGTTTCAAGTACCTGAACATCGGCGCTGTGATGGCTAATGCCTGCACAGGCAATCGGGGTAAAAAGTCGGTTTGTCACAACTGGTAGGCCTCCATGACATACGCGAGGGCGGCGGCGGTGCCTTCGTTAAGTTTTT
>CAZBGM010000208.1:0-1747 GCA_964491505.1 uncultured Methanomicrobiaceae archaeon
CAGTTCTGATTGCCACAGTCTATATTGTCAATCTTATATTGCAGCGCCCACTGCTTCAGGTGTTTGATAACATCAATCAGGCCAAGACTGCTCTCGGTCAGGTAGTATTCACTCTTCACCGGGAACCGGGCAGCGTTCACCCTCCTGCCGATAAGTCCCTCTTCTTCAAGCTCTTTCAGCCACTTTGAGAGAACTTTGGACGTGATTCCCTCAAGAGAATTTTTTAGCTCAGAGAAACGCCGGGTATAGTCATCGCCCTTATAGAGTTCAAGTATGATAAGCAGCGCCCATTTTTTAGTCAGATACCGAACCGTCTGGTAAACCGTGCAATTCTTTATCTCTCCCGGCGTGCTGAATGTGCTGGTTGAGAACTTTGGCATCCGTGGGAACTCAACCGGTTGAAGAAGACCTGAAACTGATGGTGTGAAAAGAAGGATTTGTACTACGGTTTAATGAAAATTATATAGGAATAAAACTTAGTACTTACGTAATGACTTTAGAGAATGTGAAAAAGCACATTGTTCTAAAGGCTTCTTTTACAATCATCACTATTTTTGCCATTTTTTTAGATTTCCTGCTAATATCATCAATTTTTGTCTGTGTCTGGTTAATTCATGTCATTTCAGAATTCTTAAACCTTGGAAATCATTATGTCATGCAGATCATTTCACTCGTTTCTGAAATCGGGATTGCAATAATATATGTCATATTTATGGTATACGAGATAATCAGAATGATAAAACTCTTTAAGGAACATGAACATAATGAAGATAGGCATGAGTGATGATCAGATGAACGAGATTGAAAGATTCAGGAAGGGTGTTTCTCTCATTCAGAAAATTGGCGTTAAAAAAGTTCTTTTAACTACAATTGCATATATCTGGTCTCTGTTTTTACTTTGTATTGCTGTTATTGCAGTTAGCGGATGGCTTACGAATGCCAATATCTACAATACCGGCTTTTTAGTTTTCAGCGCAGTAGCTTTTGCGGCAATAACCGGGATTGACTTATATTTATTATATAATGGAAAATACTCATTCGTTTTATTGGTCTGGCTCGTTCCGATTTCGATAATATTAACATTCAAAGCAGTTTCCGAAAAGATGGAAAGAATGCCATTAGATCTAATAACCTTACCCGTAAGAGTGAGAAAATATATCTTCTTAATGAATTCATTACAATAATTTTAGATATCAATCCTTTTTTCTAATCAGGATGCTAAAACTGCTTTATTCATCCTCAAATTCTGGATATTTCATCTTTTTCCTGCTAAATCAATAGTGAACGCCGGTCACCAGACTTAAACCCGGCGCCCATCCATTTCCATAGCCTTCGGAACATTCAGTTCTCTCTCTTTTATTTCAGGCATAATACCGGCAGCATCCGGGCTCCGACAGGAATCGCAACCCTCCACTGCATAACAACTGACTAGTTCTGATCCCGGGATCAATATCTTTAATACATAACAAAATGTAAAGTATATATTACAAAATGTTAGGTAGGTAGACTGCGTCCGGGACAACCACTCCCGGATAATTTCCTTTACCAGAACACAGGAACACGTACCGATGAATCCAATCTCAAAACAAAATAAGAGCAGATTTTTATCTGTTTTCGCAGCAGGCAGCTGTCTTTTACTCTGCCTGATGGCCTGCGGCTGTGTCGGCGGCGAAACAGCGGATGACACAACCGGCCAAATGGCGGGTGACACAACCGCTGCTGCCTCCGGCCTGAACCGGTCAGCAGA
>CAZBGM010000209.1:0-1704 GCA_964491505.1 uncultured Methanomicrobiaceae archaeon
TTGTGGCCTTTACGAATGAGAAGGTCCGGGTCTATTCCTATGAGGATGATGGTGTGGTGACCGCACTGGAGACCTGGGCGGATGGGAAGGCTGTGCTGGGGTGAAGAACAAAACCCTCACTCACTCATTTTCATTATCTTTTTTCTGAGTTGTTTCAAGAGTGCCTTTACACGAGCTAGCCGATGTTACCGTTGCCTTAAGTTCAACGACAGCACGGTTCACTTCACGAACCAGTTCATCTTCTGTTGGCAGACCTTCCAGATAATATTCGGATACACACATTGGTTTTGTCATACCCCGCAGCGAATATTCCGCCACAATGTTATTGTGTTTATTGCAGAGTAGAATCCCGATGGTCGGTCCATCACGGTCCGGTTCACGTTCCTGTGCATCAACAGCGGAGAGATAAAAATTCAGTTTCCCGGCATATTCTGGCTTAAAATCATCAATCTTTAGTTCAATTACAACGTAGCAATGCTGTTTCGTGTGATAGAACAGCAGATCAAGTTCATAATCCTGATCACCTACAACAAGCGGATAGTATTCTCCAACAAACGCAAATCCCCGGCCAAGCTCAAGCAGGAAATCTTTAAGGTGATCAACCAGAGATTTCTGTAATTCCCGTTCAGAGATCTCTTCGGAAAGTCCCAGAAAATCAAAGATGTATGGATCTTTCAGAATTCCCTGAATTAAATCAGACTGTGGTGCCGGGAGTGTTTCATGCAGATTTGTGATTGCGTTTCCCTGTCGCTGAAACAGGCCACTTTCAATCTGATGGGTGAGCACACTACGGGACCAGCCGTTCTCGACACTCTTTTGTGCGTAAAATAAACGCTCGTCTCGCAGCTTGATTTTTTGCAAAATAACCAGCGTGTGACCCCAGGGAATTTCTGCAACAGCTTGTTGCAGTTTAATCTGTTTTATATATTAGTTCAGGATGTTTTTGTGCAGGATCATTCTATTTTTTAGCGACCATAAGTAGGGCCATGCCTTTTCAGATATGGAAACTCGCCGGGGTCTTGACCGGATGCAACGACAATTGCTGACTATTCTATTCCGCGTAACAAGATCCTTATGCGGGTTTTTAAGGATCTGGATATTGTGGAATATCTCGGTTCCGGAATGCCCTGCATTCTGAAGGCTTATCCAAAGGAGTCCTTTATTTTTACTGCGAATTTTGTTCGTACGGTTTTTCCAATGGACCCTGCTGCACTGGAACTTGAAGAAGACGCAGGAACCAGGAAAACATCAGCAGGTGCAGACGAAAAAAGTTCACAGAAAAGTTCACAGAAAATTATGCATCTTGTAAGAGAGAACAACACGATCACGACAACAGAAATGGCAGAATCTTTGGGAATTAGCAGAAGGGCGATTGTAAAACAGATAGACACTCTCAAAAAAGAGGGGAAGTTACAACGCATTGGTCCCGACAAAGGCGGGCATTGGGAGGTCTTGGATGAGAACTAATGGTCCCGGATTTTGGGTGAGGTCGAACTGGCTGAATTTACGGTAACTTCCACGGTGAAGGTCAAGAACGACAATGAAACGTTCTATGTGGCCTTTACGAATGAGAAGGTCCGGGTGTATTCCTATGGCCTAAGTTTGCCACTTCACACAAATCCCTCAGATTGTGGAAGAATAGAATTTGACAGTTCAGGTATTTGTAAAAAATATCTCCCAAAAACTCCTCATTTTGGGCCTGAA
>CAZBGM010000210.1:0-1690 GCA_964491505.1 uncultured Methanomicrobiaceae archaeon
CTGGCTTGATATTATAGATGATATTAGAGAGCTGCTCGCCATCAGAAAGATCACCGAAGTGCAGATATAACCGGACCTCCTTTTCATGAGGATCCTGATAGATGGGATCGATTCTCCCGGTGTTAAAGGTGGAGGAACGCCGAACCAGACCGTGAACCTCATATCCTTTGGAAAGCAGAAGCTCTGATAGGTAGGATCCGTCCTGACCAGTGATGCCAGTGATAAGCGCTTTTTTCATGAGAATTCCTGATCTTATTTCGGTTGGAAAAGGTAAATGTTCTTTCGTCTTTTCAATGGGTCAGCGTGGCTCAACACAATCAAATGATTTCGAACTCCTGTTTCATAAGCACAGAGAGGAGGGGTTAAGTGATCCGCATTGTCTGAACCGGTTCAAACCGAATCTTCTTTGATCCACATCAGCGTTTCTTCAAGTCCTTTTTGGAGAGAATACTCAGGAACAAAGCCGAACGCTGATTCCGCCTTTGCAATATCCGCACAGGAACGATGAATGTCACCCTCACGTGCCGGTTCGAATGTTACGGCAGGACTGTTTCCGGTACAGCTCAGTATCATCTCTCCGAGTGTCAGCAGATCGGTTTCAAGTCCGGTTCCGACGTTAAAAACACCCTGAGCATCAGATTCCATCGCACGAATATTGGCGTTTACCACATCGGCGACATACACAAAATCACGGGTCTGAGTCCCATCTCCAAAGATGGTGAGAGGGGTGCCCTGCAGAGCATCAGAAGCAAACCGTGAGATAACCCCGGAATAGGGGGATGATGGATTCTGGCGTGGACCATAGACGTTAAAATACCTCAGGGATACGGTCTTCAAACCATAGAGAGAGGCATAGACCTGACCATAATACTCTCCGGTGCATTTATGGATAGCATACGGAGATTTTGGTTCAGGCACCATTGACTCAGTCTTGGGAAGTGCGGGGGCATCGCCGTACACGGCAGCAGATGAGGCCATCACCACACTCTTTGTGCCTGTCTTTCGCGCCGCTTCAAGCACCTGTACGGTGCCGGTACAGTTGACCTCATGGGTGCCAACAGGATCACGAACGGAGGCAGGGACCGAGGCAATCGCCGCCTGATGGAAAATGCCATCACACCCTGCTGCACAGGAACAGACGAGAGATGCGTCAGTTACTGAACCGGTGACGAGTGAGACATTTCTTTTCCTTTCTGCCCAGCGAAGGTTCTGTTCTGATCCGGATGAAAAGTCATCAAGAATTACTACTTCATGGTTGGGGCTGAGCTTTTCGGCAAGATGTGAGCCGATAAATCCGGCCCCGCCGGTGATCAGATATTTCATGGTTGACGCCTGTACTTCTGTATACGTATGAATTATTCCCTATTACAGATGATGTTTTATCAGGACATTCAACCGGTGTGTTCAGAACCGGTTTTTCGGAACCATTCTGCGTAATCACCTTCTAAGCTAACTATGAAGATTGCCTTTGTCTATGACTGTATCTACCCTTTCGTAAAAGGTGGCGTTGAAAAACGCATTTATGAGCTTGCCTGCCGCCTTCGGGATAAAGGGCATGAGGTTCACCTCTTCGGGATGAACTATTGGGACGGGCCTTCTGTTGTTGAGCGGGAGGAGATTTTCTATCATGGGGTCTGCCGGCCGATGGGGCTGTATGTTGAGGGCAGACGTTCAGTTTTTCAGGCACTTT
>CAZBGM010000211.1:0-1689 GCA_964491505.1 uncultured Methanomicrobiaceae archaeon
TCGCTTTGCTCACGGGCACGCTTCCGGTTGGGAATCGTTGTCATCACCCAGGTAATATTCACACGCCGCTTTAACATCCCGAATCTCATGCCGAAGCACAATCTCCATAACCCTGCCACGGGTGGACAGATTATATTTGTGCGTGTCAATGAGACGCAGTGACTTTAGGTGGTTGATATATTCATTAAATGACGTGCTGGACATTGCCTTCTCTTCACCGTCGTTCAGCTCACGATACAGACTCCCGGTGGTCAGTATATCCGGCATGTCCTCGCTGAGATGTGTCTTAGAACCGGACTGGTAAATGGTACACAGTTCCTCGGACTGGTCAACAATTTTGTAGAGGACTTTCAGTTCAGGCGGTGAAAGAATTTCGACTGAGTGATACAGGTGCGGGTTCCTGCCAAATTTGGACCGACTGGACAAGCTCAATTCATATAATAGTAATCGCCAAAAAAGGGATAAGAAAATAAAAATCAGTTATATCTTTAAATCGAACTAATTTCTTAGAGATCAGTTCTTTTGTTGATACAAATTTTTGGCTTTTTCGAGATAACTCCTGTCGTATTCAATTGTTGGAATTGAATCAATCTCCCCCTGATCATAAAGGAATTGTCCTATTTCTTCAAGGTTTGTGATCACTTCATCGTCAAAATCAATGTCAAAATCTATTCGCTCAAAAACGATTTCAAAAGCTTCGGGTGAGATCTGAACACCTCTGTCTGCTGCGGCAAGTGTGGCGTATTCTGCAGCTTTTTCCGGATTATTTTTAATCAAATCAGCTTTTTCCAGATGTGCTGCCAGGAAATTGACGATTTCATCTTCATGATCTGCTGCGTATTCTTTCGTGGTGTGCAGACTTATCGGAATCTGAGAAATATCTCCATGAGTTCTTAAAATCCTGCCAATACCCTGTGTTTCAGCAATGGCCGGTGTTGGTTCCCAGCAGGTAAAAGCTTCTATCTGACCATTATCTAATGCAGCGATCATGTCTTCAGTCTCCAGATTTACGTGTTCAAAGTCTTCCCAGTTGTAGCCTTCCTGTGCATAGTATTTACGTAATCCATGTTCTGCACCGGTTCCAAATTTAGTAGCCACTTTTTTTCCTTTAAGATCTTCCCAGGACTGATAATCAGAATCATTTCTGACTACTGTTGAGTACCTGTCGCCTTTTTGAAGTGTACCAATAATGATAACCTCGCCGGGAAGAGCGCTCATAAGAGGAACGGTTTTTAAATCAAAACCGCAGTTTATGTCCACATCACCTGAAATAAGTGCTTCATTGTTCGCCCATCCCCTGCCGAACATAGTGTGTTCAACATCCAGATCATACTTCTCCCAGATTTCAGGATAGCCTACAAGAACAAATTCTCCCGGATAGGGTTGCCCGCCATACTTTACAACCGGCAGATCTAAAGAGGTTTCATTGGCTTGTTCTGTACAACCTGCAACCATCATGCAGCATCCAATAATTGCAATGCAGAACATACAAGCGTATGTTAATCTCATAATATCATATAATAAAATTATTACTTTAAATATATACTTAAAATTAAGAAATGTTTTAATTTTTGTTAGAATAATTAAGAAATCCAAAATTTCATCGAACAAATTATTTTTGGCGTTTGGATTGGAAAACAAAGAAAAGTGAACCACTTCAGGCAGCAGACTGCTCCCGCCGGTCGCAGA
>CAZBGM010000212.1:0-1668 GCA_964491505.1 uncultured Methanomicrobiaceae archaeon
TAGGACGGAGGCTTCCCAAGCCTCTAGCGCGGGTTCGAGTCCCGCATGCCGCATTTAGAATTGTGATAATAATTCATTTTTATTCAATCCTGCCTGTCTTTATTTCATCAAAGCATTAACTAGCGATTATTGTAAGTTCACCTTGAGCGTAGTTACTAATTTAAATGAATAGAAAGAGTGGAAAAAGGTGTAGCAAATCGAAATATTCGATTAAAATCTCCACTCTTGTTCCCCGGACTGAACGTAAGTCCACATGATACACGGTAAGGAGGGATCAATATCGTGATATCGTCTCGGAGAGTGCTAAATCAAAGTGAAATAGCAACCAAAAGTTTAGGTTAAATAGTAATAAGAGTGACGATTTGACCAATTTCAGAGGCTTGTTGGTTGAATGAACACCTATTTATAGTATTCCAGAATTGATATTTAAGTCTGCTGTCTGATCAATACATCGAGATCAATTCTTAATGAATACCACAGTTACAGAATTAAAAAATAGCCTGTATTATTTATTCTTCAGTCATGTTCGCGGATACAATATTAGTTCAATTTAATTAGAGGGTTCAGTTTACTCGACTGCATTCAAACTGCGAACAAAAAAGATCATAACGTACAATAATTAGTGAAAGGATGGGACCCGTTAATGATACAGAAACTGAATTGCCCCTTCCAAACAATTTTCCACTCATCTTCCACAGTGAAGACATCGCTCTGGTTCTATCCGAAAGATCGTTCCTTCACAAATAGCACCTGTCGGGCATTCATCTTTACACATTCCACAGGCAATGTAGGCATTACCAATGATATAGCCACGCGGCACAGATTCTGCACCACAAAGGCAAAAAGGGTCTCATAGGGAGATGGAGGGAACACTACCGCTCATCGAAATGATGGAAAAAAGAAAAAAAATATGAAGAAAAGAAGATTAATCGTATTCAATCATTGTTTTCATACGTTCTAAAGCAGAAACGAAACTCTCATTTGGCTCGACTCCTTCTTCTGTAGAAATGACGACATTTCCAGAGAAATCTCCGATTTCAGAGGTTTTTCCCTCCCGCATAGTCTTCAGTTCATCAACTGTGATCCCCTTCAGTGAGACCACTCTCTCTACGACTTCCATAAGGTCAACCAAATCTTCCGGGTCTTTGGATTCAAGATAGTGTTCTACCTCTTCAATGAGTCGGAATTCAAGGTAGTACAGATACGCTTCATCTTCAACACTTCGGGATACGCATTCTTCTCCCATCGAACGGAGAATCTCAGGGACATTATTACGGACAGGGGTTTCGAATATTGTCATGATTAAACCTCTTTATTTTCATTTTTTAGACTATAGCACTTGCTATCTGTTCGTTTCGTATTTCAGAACAAAAAGCATCATCTTTCAGCTCATATGAACAGTCCATCGTTCTGAAAAGTCAACGTCTGAAAAGGATTTCTCATTTATATTTGGAAATAAGTATCTATTTCGCATCTGGACAACAATTAATGATACCAACATTTCAAGAGAATGAATCCACAAAAAGAACGTTCCAGTTCTGAACCAACAAATATTCCGGTCATCCTCGTACACGGATGGAAAAGCCATCCGGGAATCTGGAAAAACCTCATAACTGAACTCAACCGGCATTCAATCCCCAACTATAGCTTCAGCCATACAAAAATGAC
>CAZBGM010000213.1:0-1652 GCA_964491505.1 uncultured Methanomicrobiaceae archaeon
TTCTCTCCCACATCTGCTTCGGGATCATGCCGGCGGTTCTCCGGGACAATGCTATTAACAAAATCCTTCAACTGGAAAAAGAGAAACAGCAGTACCCCCTCGTACAAACAATTATCATCACAGCGGGTTATTGGAACATATGAAGAATAAAATCCCAGTAGTATACTGCGTGCTGATAATCGGGATCCTGTTTTGCTGCCTGTTACTGTTCTTCCTTGGTTCCGGCTCTTCTCCGGATAAGGACGTTCGTTTTGTAAAAGAATTTGAAGGAGGGAAGCTGTACAGGGCGGGGAATATCGGGGTACTCCAGCTCAGTGGCAGTTACAAGGAGATGGGCAGACAGTACGGCGGGTTGCTCAGGGACGAGATCCGGGAATTTTACCATGTTGCCATTGATGAGCATTGCATCAAGAGCAAGGGGATCGATTACGGGATGATCGAGACCTTTTCTGTAATGGCCTATGACAAGTATCCCGAAAAGTTCAGGGAAGTGATGTCAGGGATAAGCGAGACTTCGGGACTGCCTCCCGAAAAGGTGGCCATTCTTGAGCAAATCCTCAGCATCCAGTTCATCCAGGTGCAGGAAGGGGCGGGATGCTCGGGGATTGCGGCTTGGGGCAATTATACTCCCGGCGGGCTTCTCGTGCTGGGGAGAAACCTGGACCTTGGGCCGGATTTCAAGAAGCTCTCCCCGTACCTGAATCTGGTCGTCTATAACCCGGTCGACGACATACCGGTTGCCATGGTCTGTTATCCCGGGCAGGTCACCTCGTTTACCGTGATGAACGCAAACGGCGTATTCTTTGAGCTCAATGAAGGGGCCAAATCCGGCGGCAACACCATCGATGTGGACCGGCTCCTCCTTCCCGTGGAGATGACGCGGTTCCTGACGGATTACCCGCATTATTCACAGTTCGATGCCGCCATGAAAACCACTCGCTCCAACTACGCCTTTATTGTGCAGGCGGGAGACCGGGATGCGGCATATTCGTACGAGATTGCCATTTCCGACATCAGAAGGAGGGGCGGGCAGGAGCCGGGGCTGCTTGTTGCCACCAACGATTTCACAGACCCGTCATGGGGGCTGGCGCTCCCCGTCGACGCGGAGGACAGGAGCGTGCAGCGGAGGGAGAACCTGCTCGCGCTGGGCAACGAGTACAAGGGGCGGATAACCCCTGAAAGGATGATGCAGATAATGGACGTTCCCTTTGATGAAGGCGGGGCGACGTGGCCCAACAGGACAGCATACCAGGTGGTCTATGAACCGGCGGAAAACAGGCTGTGGATGAAGACCCGCGGTATCCAGGACTGGGTGGAGATAGAGCTTGACAAATATTTCAAAACGCAGGGGGGTAATTCCCTGCCAGTGGCCTGATCTCACACGAATGTGAACAACCCGTTCGTTTTTTTAGTAACCTCCCCTGTAGTCGGGCGCCCGGTCCCAGATTACCGGAGATCTCACCGGTGGTATTTGAGGAGCTGCGGGTCAACGCTCTGGTGCACAGGGATTATCTGATCAATGCACCGATCCGGCTGTGTATCTTCGACAACCGTATTGAGATCATGAGCCCCGGACATCTCCCGAACAATCTGACGGTGGCGAAGATCCGGGCTGGTAATTTCAATATCAGAAATCCTATTCTGGTGTCATA
>CAZBGM010000214.1:0-1617 GCA_964491505.1 uncultured Methanomicrobiaceae archaeon
TCCGGCATGCACGGCTCACCGACCTGGCACGGGGTGCTCCCGGTAAGCGTGCCCTCTCTGAGATGGAACTCCGGCTCGTTGCCGGGTGGGAGAAGAACAGTGGAATGCCTGAAATTTACGTCCATCTCTCCGGTGGTGATGTCGAGCGAAAACTACTGGAAAATGCCGGCTTTGTTGACGAGGAAGAGGGCGCAGATGAAATTTCACTTGAACCGGTCCAGTGCCCCCGGTGCAAGACGTTAAACACGGCAACAGCCCTCTACTGCACCCGTTGTTCCATGGCCCTTTCTCAGGAAGCTGCTTTACTAATCGAAGAGGCTACGGCGATTGCAATGGCAAGCGACGACTATAAAGAGATTCTAGCTATGGTGAAAAGAGAGTGTGGGGTATGAGAGACGCCCTCATTTTTACTTTCACCCCCCGCGGCGATCCTTTATCTTACTGTACCTATGACCACTTGTTAGAAATGACCCGTAGATTTCTGATGAATAATGAAAGCCTCTTTCAGAACCTCGACGTTTTCGAAGAAGACTATGTACCGGAAACCCTTCAGTACCGTGATGCCGAAGCCGACACACTTGAGGAAGCACTCAGGCCGGCCCTTCGGGGTGCAAGCCCACGGAATGTAGTTATCCGGGGGATCTCCGGGACCGGAAAGTCCACGACTGTAAATTCTCTGTTTTCTGAACTGAACACGGCTTCGAACGGTGTAATTGCTGTCAATGTGAACTGCAAGATTGAACGTACGACCTTTGGGGTATTTGCCCGGATTTTTAGTGATTTGTTTGGATATGAACCGTCTCTGACGGGCACTTCAACCCTTCAGGCAGTGGAGCAGATTGCTGGGTGGCTGCATGAAGAGAAGAAGGTTCTGGTGGTCTGCCTTGATGATGCGAATGTTCTCAATCCTCAGAATCATCTTATCGCGACCCTGTCCTATCTGCTCGGTATGCATGAGTTCTGCCCCGGTGTTCGTGTGGGAGTGGTTCTGACCCTGAGTGACATGGACTTTCATCTTGCGGAACAGCTGGATTCGTCGGTGATGTCGTCATTGCATCCGACTGAGATTCTCTACGTGCCGTATAATGAGGAGACGATGTATCAGATTCTTAGTGAACGTGCACGGCTTGGCTTTTATTCGGGTGTTATTGAGCCGGATGTGGTCCGTAAGGTGGCTCAGATTTCGTATGAGATGAGTGATCTGCGGATAGGTATTGACCTGCTGAAGCAGAGTGCGTATGAGGCTGAACGAAATGGCCGGAAGAAGATCGTGTGCGAGGATATTCATGCGGGTTATCAGGAGTCTCTGGTTAATTTTCTGAAGTCAGTGGCGAAGAACCTGGCCGATAAGGATTGCTGTCTGTTTTGGTGGACGGCGGAGATGCAGGGTGAATTGAAGGGTGTTTTGATGTCGGGGACGTTGTATGATGCGTTCTGTACGGAGGTGAAGGAGGGTTATACGTCGTTTTACCACCGGTTGAAACGGCTTGAGACTCTGCGGCTCATCAATCTGATTCCCCGGCATACGAAAGGGAATACGTCTGAGATTATGCTCCGGTTTGACCCGAAGGATGTCCTGGCGGCCTGTGAGAGCATCAGGAAGGAGGCCAAAGCTAA
>CAZBGM010000215.1:0-1582 GCA_964491505.1 uncultured Methanomicrobiaceae archaeon
AGATTCTCAAGCACCCGGCGTCCCTCATCCAGTCCTTTCTGAATCAGCACACCGGCTGCCTGGGATGTCATCTCCCGGTCATGATACAGCGTCGCCATCACCAGCAACTGATCCAGATTAAATGCCTCTCCCTTCTTATCCTCCTCAAAAACAAACCGGGCAAAGGCATGAGACGCCTCACCACCCGGAATAATGACACGAACGCCGGTAGCATCACTCCGTGAAAAATCAGGCGGTGCCCTGCCATACATCACCTGACCCAGGTAGATCTTATCAACACCCCTGCCGGTCTTTTCAATAATCCCAATGCGCAGAAACGCCTCAGCAAGACGAACATTCCGGGGGTGTGGTTCATGCACAAGAATATTATCCTTCGTAATCCCCTCAGGAAAACCGCCCGGATTGGTAATCAGAATATGATCCGGATACCACTGGATATACACCTGTCCGACTGAGATATAATCACGGTGAAGAACCGCATTATTAACTGCCTCACGCAGACCTGTACGGTCGTAATTCGGGATGGGATACCGAAAGATGCCGATAATCGCCTCACTTTCCTCAATTCGTGGGACAATAAAAGACTCAGCCTTCTCAAGTATCCGGACCAGAGGGCCGGTCAGTCCCTCATTCACCCGGACATCCGCTTTCCGGTCCAGCACCTGAAAGTTCACCATATTAGTCGGGAAATGCCGCCGGATAACTTCATCACGGCCCAGAAGGAGCAGGCCGGCAACAGTGGGAACCAGATCATTTCCCACTGTCTCAACAAGGTTCAGGGCTTTGCAGAACTCCTCATCAGAAAGTTCCAGAAGACTCTGATCTCCGTTCCGGCGTTTGATCGTCTGCCGGAGCCTCTCAAACTCAAGCGGATTTAAATCATCAAAGGATGTTCCCTCCACCCTCTGAGCAGAATAATCCAGAAGACCAAGATCAACGCGCCTTGACTGCTGCTCGTAGGGATACATCGGCACCGTTGCTGGTTTTCCATCAGTGCTGATAATCCGTTTCAGCACCTTCCCCTGCGTCGTAGAACAGATATCAATCCCCTTTTTGACGGAAACACACAGAACATCATAATCCGGTGATTCGTACACAGACACGGTTGTAAAAACAGGCGGCATCGTATTTTTCTGGATATCTGCCATTAAAATAGTGGTATTTACCAGATATTTCTTCAGATGCTTTATGCCGGTGACCACGCCATTATCTTCAATCCCGATATACAGAACACCTCCCTGCGTATTCGCCATGCCGACAACCGTCTCAACGATCTTAGAAAGCTCCAGCTTTCCCCGGTAATCTGACTTGAACTCGCAGGTCAGGGTCTCCCCGACTTCGAGATCTTCCTGAATCGTCGATAACTCCAAATCCATTCACCTACCCGTCCGTAAACTTAAGAGAGCATCTCCTGCTGAGTGATTCTGCCATGTGTTTCATTTCCACCAAATACACTCCTGTATGTGACTTTGTAGAGAGGAACTATAAAAGTAGTTTTCTGTGTTTTTTGGGGAGAAGTGTACGGTCGCTGATTAATAAATGTTGGATACAGGGCCATTTCAATTTTACAGAACTTTCGTTC
>CAZBGM010000216.1:0-1536 GCA_964491505.1 uncultured Methanomicrobiaceae archaeon
CCGGTGGCACAGTCATTTCAAACCGCACTCCTTCACCCGGTACACCAGTCTCCCGAATCGTAATTCCGGTAAGAGCAAGAATATCCCGAGCCAGAAAGAGCCCCAGACCAGTATTCCGGCCAACATCCCGGTCAAAGATTTTTTGTTTCATCTCAGGGATTACGCCCGTTCCGTTATCCTCATAAATGAGGATCAGAGACCCATCTGACTCAACAGAATGGAGACGGATCTCTGTGACTTTTTCTCCGTGCCGGATGGAGTTATCGATTAGATTTTGAAAGACGATCTTCAGCATCAAATCAGCATAGACCTCAATAGTGTCGATGGATGATTTCAGAGAAATATCCGGCAAAACGTCCAGTTCGGCTGTAATGAGCTCGCACCGCTGCCACTGCGGATCACTACTTCCAAGGTTTTCATAGGTTCGTGTAAATTCAATCTCTTCGTAAATATCATCGACAATTTTTTCAATTAAATCGATTTTTTCAGTCAGTTGAGGTGTCGGCGTCTCTTCCCGTAACATATCAATTGCAAAAAAAAGAGCAGTTATTTTATTAACAACGTCGTGCCGGGTGATGCCAGTCAGCAGGCGAAGCTTATTGTGTGCCTCTTTCAGGTCGGTCTGCATCTGCTTGATCTCCGTGACATCGACCAGTGATGCGATTGTCTTACCACTCTCCGGCAGACTTCCGATAGTCATCGCGATATATTTCAGTTTTTTATTCTTGCCCATCACCCGAAACTCATACATCTCTGGTGCATCGTCTGATTGCTTGAGGCGCTCCTGATGATGATCGAGCATCATCGCCAAATCCTCAGGGACGATAAACTCTTTCCATGATTTCCTGCCTTCCACCTGGTCTTTCTGATAGCCGGAAAGACGTTCGAATTCAGTGTTAACAAGTGAAATCGTGGTATCTTTTTCAATAATAAGTGAGGCAGAACCGGTATGTTCAAAGAGTGTACGGTAGGTTTCTTCTGAATGTGAGAGCACCTGGTCAGCCCGGACAATTTCTGTGATATCACGCCCGACCGACTGATATTCTAACAAGGTGCCCTTTTCATCAAAGAATGCCTGGGTGTTCCAGTGCTGCCAGCGTTCCTCGCCTGATGGTCCAAGGGTCTGTTCACGGAAGGATGCTGTCGGATTCTCGGGAGTTAATGTATGGAATTGATTTCCTACCTTCTGGCTTTCACCTTCCGGCATCAGAGGTGTAAATCTCTTACCAATGAGATCATCTCTCTTCTGTTCGAAATAACCGCAAAAAGCCTCGTTAACGTAGCTATACTTCCAGTCCGGCGTGAAACGGCAGACAAATTCTGTTTGCTCGTCAAGGATGCTCTGGTAGAGTTCCTTCTCGGTCTGAAACTGTTGTTGCATCGCTTCAAGCTTCATCTCAGCCATGACTATCTCAGTTACGTCCCGGCCCACAGATTGGTACTCTGTGATCAGGCTGTTTGGGTCGAAGAACGCCCGAGTATTCCAGTGCTGCCAGCGTTCCTCGCCTGATGGTCCAAGGGTCTGTTCACGGAAGG
>CAZBGM010000217.1:0-1527 GCA_964491505.1 uncultured Methanomicrobiaceae archaeon
TCATGTACCCGTTTGCCCACTATCATTTCATGCTGGGAAAGATCACCGACCCCAACGTCCGGGCCGATTTTCTGGAGATTGAAACCCGGCGACTCTCAGAATTTCTGGAGAAAACACGGGACACCTATCAGACCCGGATTGCCTACTGCATCGGCATCTTCCGTGAGGCGATGGAGCGGGCCTGTGCTCTGACCGGGACGGAGATGATTCTGCTACCGACCCGTGGGCTTATTGACGAGATGATCGACGACGACTGCCCGTTCCCGGAGGGAAGTCTGTCGATGAAGGAATATCTGGAAGAGTGGCGGTTTGCGCTTTCAGACCTGTAAAACGGACTGAGAAGAGCTCAAAAATATAATAATGGCTTCGTTACTCTTTCATTGTTCCACATATTCACATTTTTAATCTTTTTTTAGAACGCTACTGAAAATGATAGCTACATTAACCTGAAAATGCCATTCCCATTTTCATCAGACAGCCCCTGAACCATTCGGCTCAGACGCGTTTTTCCAATGGAAAGAGCGGTAAAAATTGCAGTCAGGGGAGGATATTAATACTCTTGACTCCCTCAAAGACTGAATTAATGCCCAAAGAAAACCAATACGTTCTAAGGACCTGACAAAACATAAAAAAGACCATTATCACCGTTGTCGGAAAAGACGCGGTTGGCATTATCGCAAAGGTTTGCACCTACCTCGCCGACAATCAGATTAATGTTGAGGATATTTCTCAGACCATTGTGCAGGGCTACTTCAACATGATGATGATTGCCGATGCAGAACAATCTTCAAAATCTTTTGGTAAGATGGCAGAAGATTTAGAGGCTATCGGCGATGATATCGGCGTGAAAATCAGATGCCAGCATGAAGATATTTTTACAAAAATGCACCGTATCTGATAGAAAAGGGAGAATCTTTTATGATCAATATTTTAGAGGTCAACGAGACGAACAAGATGATAGAGCAGGAGATGCTTGATGTCAGAACCATTACCATGGGCATCAGCCTCCTCGATTGCTGTGCTTCCGACCTCGACACCTTAAATCAGAATATCTATGACAAAATCACCGACAAAGCAGGCGATCTCGTTTCAACAGGAAAATATATTGAACGCGAATACGGCATTCCCATTGTAAACAAACGTATCTCGGTAACGCCAGTCGCACTCCTTGGGGGCTGTGCCTGCAAAACGCCGGATGATTTTGTAACCATTGCACAAACGCTGGACAAGGCTGCAAAAGATACCGACGTAAACTATATCGGAGGCTACTCTGCCCTTGTTTCAAAAGGAATGACACAGAAGGAGAGAAATCTCATCCTCTCCATTCCTGAGGCTCTTGCCTCGACACAACGGGTCTGTAGTTCTGTCAATATCGGCTCCACCAAAACCGGAATCAATATGGATGCCGTTAAACTGATGGGCACTATCATAAAGGATACTGCTGAGGCAACCAAGGAGACCGGCTCTTTTGGCTCAGTACTTCTCTAATTCCCTCCAAATTCATTGTTCATAGATCTCAACAAATTC
>CAZBGM010000218.1:0-1500 GCA_964491505.1 uncultured Methanomicrobiaceae archaeon
ATGGAAGGAGTTGATCCCACCTGTGCACCAGAAGTCATGGACGCCGAAGATCCGCTCTTTATCCTGTATACAAGTGGGACGACCGGACCTCCAAAAGGTATCGTTCACACCTGTGGCGGCTATATGGTTGGAACGTATTACACCAGCAAATACATCTTTGACATGAAAGAACACGATGTTCACTGGTGCACTGCCGACCCAGGATGGATTACCGGTCACAGTTACATCGTCTATGGACCACTTGCTGTTGGAGCAACTGTGCTTATCACGGAGACAGTTCCCGACTATCCTGACCCGGGCATCTGGTGGAGAATTATCGAAGATTTTGGCGTAACCATCTTTTATACCGCCCCTACAGCCATCAGAATGTTTATGCGGCTGGGAGAGGAATGGCCCAATCGCTCAAATCTCGAAACACTGAGAATTATCGGATCAGTCGGAGAACCACTCAATCCCGAGGCATTTGAATGGTATTACCAGTTTATTGGTGGTTCTTCCTGCCCGGTGATTGACACCTGGTGGCAGACTGAAACCGGCATGCAAATGCTTGCGACAACCGTTGGCGAACCTATGAAACCCGGATTTACCGGTCGCCCGATTCCCGGCGTTGTTGCCGATGTCGTGGATAAAGATGGCAACCCGGTCCCACCAGGCATTGGAGGTCTTCTGGTCATAAAAGAACCCTGGCCAGCTATGATGCGAACTGTCTTTAACAATGAAGAGCGCTACCTCCAGTATTGGAATACGATCAAAGGTTGCTATACAGCAGGCGATCTGGCTGTTAAGGACGAAGATGGCTATATTATGGTGCTGGGGCGATCTGACGACATTATTATCGTCGCCGGGCATAATCTCGGAACAGCAGAAGTAGAAAGCGCTCTTGTCTCGCACGAGTCAGTAGCAGAGGCAGCAGTTATCGGAAAGCCCGATCCTGTGAAAGGCCAGGCGATCAAGGCGTTTGTCATTCTGCGCCTTGGGTATGAACCAAGTGAAAAACTGAAAAAGGATCTGATCTATCACGTACGAATGGGATTGGGTCCGATTGCGATGCCCTCAGAGATCGATTTTGTCACTTCACTTCCCAAGACCCGAAGCGGAAAAATTATGCGTCGCGTTCTAAAAGCACAGGAAATGGGCATCGATCCAGGCGACATATCAACGCTGGAAGAATAATATCATTTTCTTTTTGGAACGCTTATGGACCAACTTCGACTGTTTGGAATGAAAGCTGAACAGGGACGCTGGCTTCTCATTCTCACCGGCATGCTCATCAATCTTTGTCTGGGAAGCATCTATTCATGGAGTGTTTTTGTCGTCCCGCTGAGTAATTACTTTAGCAACGAACTTGGCCAGCAGGTAAGTCCTGCCGGAATTCTGTTACCATTTTCAGTCTTTCTGGCATCTTTTGCACTTGCCATGCCCCCTGCCGGTCGACTTATCGAAACATGGGGACCACGGAAGACTACATTACTTGGTGGCATTCTAACGGGCTGTGGCTGG